>JALYLL010000388.1 GCA_030774255.1 Chloroflexota bacterium
AAAACGGCGGGCAGAAAGACCAATAGAACGAAAACGATCGCAGCCGCGGTGTCCATGCGCCCAAGAGTTTCCCACCTGGATCTCCACTCCGACCAAGCTTCCCGCGGGTTGGCAAACGACCGCACCACAGCGCTCACCTCGCTACCCCTGTCCTCGCGCACCCGCGCAAACGATGTCGCGCTTTGGCGGAAGTGCGACACGCTCCCTGGATTGAGCCCGGAAACCGCGCCGGCGCCGTCGCGACGAGCGAATCGGCGCTAGCCTTCCTAGAGCTGCGGCCAAGGCCAGGACGCATCTCTCTCTCCGTTAGGCAAAACGCGTCCGCGTGCGCCCTGGATCTCTCCCCCAGTGCACAGCCTTGGCCGCTCTCATAAGACGCCGCCTGCACGGATATCTGGCGCCGGTTCATCAACTCTTTACACACCGCAGGTCCGTCTTATCGCGCTCTCAGGGTTTGCCCGGGGATCTTGCACAGGCGAGGCTCATTGGCTGTGCCGAGGCGAGCGCGCCGCTCGATCTCCTCGCGTGCCGAGGAAGCAAAGCGTCACGCGCGCCAGCGGACGAGCAACCGATCCCGCTCCTCGACGACCTCGGTGCCGAGCGCTTGGCAGGCCGCGCCAAAGCGGCGGCCAATCCAGGCGGCGTCCTGGCCGTGCGCCAGGCGGGTGTGGCAGAACTCGAGCTTCAGCGGCACGGCTTCGAGCCGCACCGGGCCTTCTCGGTCGAGGTCGACGAGGAAGAGGAGCCCGCGGTCGTTCCGGAGCACCGGGTCGAGCGCGTAGTCAAGCAACGAGAGCTGGACGAGAGGGAGTTTCAAGAGCTCCTGCGCCGACTTAAGGACGAGGACGACCGGCCGAACGAACCGGGGCCGGGCGACGAGCCGAACGTCTAGAACGCTTCCCCCAGCACCGATGTAGTGTTGGTGCATGGCTGGGTTCTGGGTGGGGATAAAGGGCGACCTCACAGCGGAGCAGAGGGAAGCTTTGAAGACGGCCGGGATTGTTGTAGATGACCTTCGGCTGATCTCGGCGGGCTATGGCATCCCGACTCAATGGGAGACGATGCGTACTTGCGTCCACGTGCCGGCGGTGGACGAGTCCGAAGCGAGGACCGAGGTCGCGCGAACGCTCTTGGTCGACGCCGGTGATCTGCTCGCGTTCTCGGCCGGAATCTTCCGCTAGGGAGCGAGCCCGACAAGTTGCTCAAGCTCTCTCCTCAGTGGCTCGAGTCGCTGCCGCCGTTCCCGATCCGCTTCCAGCAACGCCGGGCCGTCCGGATTGAGGTCAGCGTTGTAGCGGACTCCCGGCCGCTGTTCCTGATCCTTTAAGAGCCCAGATCAGGTGGCACTCCCACAGGGCAGAAAACGGTTGCCGACGCATCCCCTCATTGTCTCCCGGTGCTCCGCCGAGTGTCGGGAGGCATGACTTCGAAGCCGAGGCGGACCTCATGCCGCTGAGCTGTGTTTCCGCTCGAGGCAACATCGTGCTACCACTGGTGTGCCGGTCTGAATACGGTTCTAGCCCGGATTTCGGATTCTCTGGCACAATCCGATGTCTGCGTGCAGTTCTAGGAGGGGGAGAGATTGTGAGAAAGCTTGTCATAGTTGGCGCTCTTGCGTGCCTGGCCGTCTTCTTGGCGGTCGGCGGGGCGGGCGCTTCGACTCCAACGACCGACGTTCGGTTGACGAACGACTGTCATCCGGACGGCGGCTGCGGGGCCGGGTACGTGAGCGACTACACGCTCGCGACCGGCATTCCGTATACGGACCAGACGCTCGACGAGTGCACGATCTCGCACGGGCGCCAGAACGAGCCGTCGGTTGCCGTCGACCCGCGCAACACGAGCGTGCTGCTCGGCAGCTCGAACGACTACTGCGGCGTCTACAACCGCGGCGCGCTCGCCGGCGCGATCGGGCCGATCTGGCTCGGTTATTACCGCTCGCTCGACGCGGGCACTAGCTGGACGAGCTCACTCGTTCCGGGGTACCCGGACGACACCTCGCCGTACGCAGCGCTCTCGCAGGCGCGGACGTCGACGGCGGGCGACCCGGTGATCGCGTGGGACAACCACGGGCGCGCGTTCTTCGGCTCGGAGAGCTCCGGCGACCCGGCTGGGACCGCGAAGACGTTTGGCGACGTGTTCGTCGCGCGCTTCCGGAACCCTGACGGGCCGGACGCTTCGGCGACGACGCGTGACGGGCTCGAGTACTACGGCTCGACGGTGGTCGCGCACGGCTCGTCGGCGCCGAACCTGCTCGGCGTGTTCCACGACAAGACGTCGATTGAGGTCGACCGCACCGGCGGACCCTGCGACGGCAACGTCTACTTCTCGTGGTCGCGCTTCAACGGCAATGGGGCGAATGCGATCTACTTCTCGCGCTCGACCGACCACGGCGTCACGTTCTCCTCGCCGATGAAGCTCACGGCCTCGCTGAAGAGCCTCCAGTTCCCGGACATCTCGGTGACCGGGAACGGCCACGTCTACGTGACGTTCCGGACGTTCACCACGGTGGGGCCCTCGTCGGACTCGGTTGGAATCGTGAAGTCGACCAACTGCGGAGCCACCTTCTCACCGGCGCGGCTCGTCACCTCGTTCATCCCGTCGGACGCCCAGGATGTGTCGGATCCCGAGCCGATCCCGATGCCCCAGTCGCAGCTCGACGACCCGCTGTTCGGCGAGGAGGGCACGGACGCCGGCAGAGCCCGCGACTGCGGCGACTTCGGCGACCACTGCACGTCCGGTTACACGTTCTTCCGCCGCGACACGCAGGTTCGCTCGACCGCCGACCAGCTCGACAACACGCGTGAGTGG
Source organism: Chloroflexota bacterium (assembly GCA_030774255.1). GTDB lineage: Bacteria > Chloroflexota > Limnocylindria > P2-11E > P2-11E > 3-1-20CM-2-70-9. Next base: position 2,812 of record JALYLL010000388.1, read on the forward strand.
ATCTACATGGTCTACGACGCGACGAAGCCGGGCACGCAGGCCCCGACGGGGACGACGTACGGCACCGTCGGACCCGGAGTGGGCGGCCAGGCGGCCACCTTCTTCCTGCGCTACAACGGAGCCAACGGGACGCACACGACGCCGACCGTGATCGACAACCAGGCGGCCGGACACCAGGTCTTCCCGGACGTATCCGCGGACGGCGGCGTCCTGCACGCGATCTGGTGGGACAGCCGAAACGACTCCTGCTACAGCGTCACGCGGCCGATCGGCAACTGTGCCGACCTGACGACGGTACCGTCACTCGACGTCTTCGGCGCCACGTCGACCGATCGCGGGACGACCTGGACGGGCAAGACGCGCGTCACCGACGTGTCGACGAACCCGAACTACGAGCAGTTCGACAACCGCGCCGTGCCGTTCGCCGGCGACTACCTCTGGGTGACGTCGCTCGGGAGCTTCGCCTACACGGTCTGGACGGACTGGCGGAACACCGTGCAGGGAACCGATCCGCGCGAGACGCCGGAAGACGAGGACGCTACGACCTCCGACGTCGTCCAGTGCCGCGTCGTCCTCTCGCGGACGGACAAGAAGGGCAACACGATCAAGTCCTGGAGCGGCGACCGCTGTCCGCACGCGGGCGGCATCGACCAGAACATCTACGGCGACCTCGCGCCGTAGAGCTCCAACTCATCTGATCGTCGGGAAGGGCGGCCTCAGGGCCGCCCTTCCTCGTTGGGGGGCCCCCGGACGAGGTATGAGCCTGCGGGCCGCTGGCCAATGCAGGGAGATTCGACCACTCGCGGCGCTCGGCGCCGCAACACTTGAAGCACGACTACGGCCTCTCCGCTCCGCGTTCGCGGGCTTGAGCGGGTTGCGCTCTACGCCGACCTCGTGATGCTCGCTCGGCTGTCTCAGGCCACGCGAGGCCGCCGCCGCTCTTCCGGCTTGTCCGGCCCCATGCATTAGGACAACGGTGAGGCGTGAGCTCGCAGCAGTGCCAAAACCTCTGGACGAGCAAGGTCGTGCGCGCTTCTCCGAGCTTTGTGGCTCGGCTGCACGCAGCCCTCAGGTTGTCGCACAAGAGCCGAAAAGCGACACGGGGCCTGAAGGCGGCTCCCGAGAGCGGGCTCGGCTCGCCTCTCTGGCGTCGGTAGGCAGAATCGCGACGTCACGCGTCTTCTTCTGATAATCGCGCGCGCGTCAACTAGAAGAAGTCGTGCCAGCTGTAAGACGTCGTTCCAGCGTGACAGCGGGAGGAGCTACACGTTCGAAGGAGCTCTGCTGAAGCCGAGCACACGGCGACCGTCGTCTTGTTCACGGGCGCGCATGCGCCAGACGCTGAGGGAGGCTCAGTCGAGTACGTAGCCGACCACACCGAGCTGACGCGGCCGTTCCGGATGTGGAAGTCCGTGACCAGGCGGCCCGGGAGGAACCTTCCGACGAAGCAGTGCCGGAAACCGGACTCGGTGCGGCAGCGTACGCCGGCGACCCTGGCCTTGACCTGCGCCTCGGTCGAGCCGACGCCCACGCCTCGCGCCGTCCGCTCCAGCCGGGAGGTCGTGCGCAGTCCGGTCGCCCGCGAGCCTGCCTGGAACGAGACGGTCACGCGCGGGTAGACGAACCGCTGTACCGCCCGAAGTCGTTCCTGCCCGTGCGAACTGTTTTGGGCCTGCCGAGCCTTGCGCGCACCTGCGCCTTCGTCATCCGAAGCTCAGCGCCGGCGATGCCATGCTGGACGGCGATCCGGGCGGCGGCCGGAGCTGCGGCCGCGAGCACGGCAGCGACGACGGTGAGGGCGAGCGCGGGACGCACCCCGGGCAATCTAGCCTGAAGAACTGCCAGTTCTTCAGGCATCCCGCGAGAATCTGGCCTCGAGCCCGAGGAGCATGCGCGGCGTCGCTTTATTGCCGTGAAGGGTGATGCTCCTATAGATGTCAAGCGGCCAGGGCGAGCTTCTGGTCGCCGGTCTGGGTGAGCGCTGCGTAGATCTCGCGGGCGACGTAGCGTTTCAGGCAGCGGATGATCTCGCGTTTGCTTTTGCCTTCTCTGGTGCGCCGTTCGACGTAATCCTTGGTGGCTTGGTGGTAGCGCAGGCGGACGAGGACGATCCGGTGGAGCGCGGCGTTGGCTTGGCGGTTGCCACCTCGGTTGAGCCGGTGGCGGTTCGTCTTGC
>JALYLL010000389.1 GCA_030774255.1 Chloroflexota bacterium
GGGTACAGCTCGCTCGAACGGGAGTGGATACGACCAACACTCGAGGTGAACGGCATGTGGGGTGGCTACCAGGGGGAGGGCAGCCAGACCGTGACGCCGAACGAGGCGCACGCGAAGATCAGCTGCCGCCTCGTGCCCGATCAGGACCCGGATGAGATCCGCGCGCTCGTCGTGCGACATCTCGAAACGCACGTGCCGGCAGGCGTAACGCTCACGATCGGCGGCGAGCGACACGCAGCGCGCCCGTACCGCATCCCCTCGGACCATCCGGGCCTCGTGACCGCTGAGCGCGTGCTCGAGCGGGTCTACGGAAAGAAGGCGCTTCGCGTCCGCATGGGCTCGACGCTTCCGGTGAGCGAGATCTTCAAGCGACTGCTCGGCATCGACACCGTGTTCTTCTCGTTCTCAACGGCGGACGAGGACTTCCACTCGCCGAACGAGTTCTTTCGCGTGCATCGCATGCACGAGGGTGTGGAGGCGTGGGCCCGCTATTGGGACAGCTACGCGCAGCGGTCAGAACAGTGAGCGCCCACCGTCGATCGACAGCACCTGCCCCGTGACCCAAGAGGCTCTCGCCGAGACGAAGAACCGCACGCCATTCGCGATGTCCTCGGGGCGTCCGAGACGCCGGAGCGGTATCCCCTCGATGAGGCGGCGCTGACCTTCCTCGCCGTAGCTTTCCCATTGCTTCTCGGTCGTCGGATTGGACCGCACGAAGCCGGGAGCGATGCAGTTCACGGTGATGCCGAACGGCCCGAGCTCGTGCGCCATCTGACGGGTGAACCCGATCTGACCGGCCTTTGCGCTCGCGTAGGCCTGGATGCCGGTGAGGCTCACGCTGCGCCCGGCGCCGGATGAGATATTCACGATCGATCCCGCGCGTGCGGCTTTCATCCCTGGGATGACGGCGCGGGTGCAGAGGAACGCGCTCGTCAAGTTGGCATCGACGATCGCGCGCCATTCCTCGTCGCTCACCTCGTCGAGCGGCTTGCCGACCTGACCGACGACTCCGCCCGCGCAATTGACGAGGATGTCGAGATGCCCGAGACGCGCGAAGAGCTTCGCGACCTGCGCGGGATCGGTGAGATCAGCCGTATCGCGGTCGACGCGATGGACCTTCGCGCCGTCCTCCTCCAGACCGTTCGCGATCGCGGTCCCGATCCCCTGCGCCGTCCCGGTGACGAGCGCGACCTTGCCGGTGAGCTCACCCATCTTTGTTCCATCCGTTCTCGATGAGATCCCGGACTTCCGCGACACCGGTCCGCCAGAGCTCGAGGACTTCTTCGTCGGGCCGCTCGTAGGAACCGCCGAAGCTTCCGTCGACGGTGATCCGGCGCAGCTCGGCGGGCGGTGCCTGGCGGATCACCTTCTGCGCAATGAGCGGCTTCACCTTCTTGGGCATCGTCACGCCGGGAAGACGCGTCCACGGGAAGTTCTCCATCCACGAGCCATGTGAGGACTCCTTCTCATAGCGTTGGACGACCGCCCAGGCGCGCGGGGCGTTCCACCAGTCGTGGAAGAGCACCTGGACGCGCTCTTTACGCGGCTCGGTCAGCCACTCCCGCAGCACCCCGGCGGCGAACGAGTTGCCGCCGTGGCCGTTGACGACGGCGATGCGTCGGAAGCCCTGGCCGAACAGTGAATCGAGGAGATCGCGAATCACGGTGATGTAGGTGCTCGTGCGAAGTGAGGGGCTGCCGGGGAACGCGGCGAAGTACGGAGTGACGCCGAAGGGCAGCGCCGGCAGGACCGGAACGCCGAGCGGCTCGGCGGCTTCGACCGCGACGCGCTCGGCGAGGATCGCGTCGGTCCCGACCGAGAGATAACCGTGCTGCTCCGTGGATCCGATCGGCATCACGATGCGGTCGTCGCGCTTCAGGTATTCCTCGAGCATCTGCCAGTTGCAGTCGTGGACTCGCATGAGCACCTCCCCAGACCGGCCGGCCGGTCAAGGGCGATAGCCTAGGGCCCCTACCACATCAGGGCCCCTACCCTTGGGGCCCTATGGGTTCGGCGACACCGTGACGGTGGCGTAGATGCCGAGATCCGGGAGCGACCCGCGACCATCGATCCGAGGAAGAAGCGAGACCTTCGACGTGCCGGCCTGCGAGGGCGCTGCGAAGTGAACGACGAACCAGCCCACCTGACCGGGGCCGACGTACGCCGTCGTCTGGACTCCTGCGGTGGTCCCGTCCGCGAGGGCGAGCGAGGCTTGCGCGCCGTCTATCCCGAGGTACCAGCCGACGGAGCCCGTGTTGCGCAGCGCCACGACCCACTCGACGGTCCCGTTCGGAGTCGCCTTCGGATATGCGGCCTGCGTCTCGAACGACGCGCTGTACGC
>JALYLL010000390.1 GCA_030774255.1 Chloroflexota bacterium
TGATCATTTCCGCGCCGGCCAAAAACGAGGACAAGACGATCGTGCTCGGGGTGAACGAGAAGGAGTTCGACCCGGAGAAGCACCACATCATCTCGAACGCGTCGTGCACGACGAACGGCCTCGCTCCTGTCGCAAAGGTGCTGAACGATGAGTTCGGCATCGAGAAGGGCTTCCTCACGACGATCCACTCGAAGACCCTGAGCCAGCGGCTGCTCGACACCGTCGCGAACGATCCACGCGATGCCCGAGCAGCATCGGAGAACATCGTTCCCGCCGAGACCGGCGCGGCGCGCGCCGTCGCGCTCGTCATCCCGGAGCTCAAGGGCCGCTTCACGGGCATGGCCTTCCGCGTCCCCACGCCGACCGTGTCGGTGGTCGACTTCACCGCGACCCTGAAGCGCGAGGTCACCAAGGAAGAGGTGAACGCCGCGTTCAAGCGCGCGTCAGAGGGACCGCTCAAGGGGATCATGGATTACACGGAGGAGCCGCTCGTCTCGAGCGATCTGAAGGGCGACGCGCACTCCACGATCGTCAGCGCCATGGACACGATCGTCCTCGGCAACATGGTCAAGGTCATTTCCTGGTACGACAACGAGTGGGGCTATGCGTGCCGTCTCGCCGACATCACCGAGTTCGTCGCCGCGAAGATGCGCGTCCCGGTCGCCGCTGGCCGCTAGTACGGCGACGCTCTTTCACAAGCGGACCATCCGCGACGCCGACGTCCGTGGGAAGCGCGCCTTGGTGCGCGTCGACTTCAACGTGCCGCTCGGCGCTTCGCGCTCGGGGGCCCCTGCCCCCGCAGCAGACGTCGCGGACGACACGCGGATCCGCGCGGCGCTGCCGACGCTGAACGCGCTCCTGAAGGGAGGCGCCGCCGTCGGGCTGGTTTCGCACCTCGGACGCCCCAAGGGGCGCGATGCCAAGCTCTCGCTCGCCCCGGTCGCGAAACGCCTCGCCGACCTCATCAAAAAGCCCGTACGTCTTCTCGACGAATCGGTCGGCCCCGAGGTCGAGAAGACGGTCCGTGCGATGAAGCCCGGCGATCTTGTGATGCTCGAAAACGTTCGCTTCCATCCCGAGGAAGAGAAGAACGATCCGGCATTCGCGAAGCAGCTCGCGGCAGGGTTCGATCTCTATGTGAACGACGCGTTCGGCACCGCGCATCGCGCTCACGCTTCGACCGAAGGCGTCGCGCATCTGCTGCCGGCGTACGCGGGTCTCCTCCTCGAGAAGGAGCTCGTCGCGCTCGGCGGAATCCTCGACCAGCCCAGGCACCCCTTCGTCGCGATCATCGGCGGCGCGAAGGTCAGCACGAAGATGGATGTTCTGCGGTCGCTCGTGCCGCGCGTCGACACGCTGGCGATCGGTGGCGGCATGGCGAACACGTTCCTCCTGGCGATGGGCCGGCCCATCGGGCGTTCTCTCGCCGAGCCCGACAAGGAGACCGAGGCGCGCCTCGTCACCGACGAGGTCGAAGGAAACGGCAAGGAGCTCCTTCTCCCCGTCGATGTGGTCGCCGCTCCATCGGCTGATGCCGACGGCGCGTCAGGGGCCGCGACGTACGACGTGGACGAGGTCCCGAGCCATTTGGCGATCGTCGATATCGGCCCGAGGACCATCGAGCGCTACGCGAGCGTCATCCGACGCGCGAAGACGATCTTCTGGAACGGCCCGGTCGGCGTCTTCGAGGTGCCGGCGTTCGCGAACGGGACGCGGCGGATCGCCGAGCTCATGGCCGAAAGCGGAGCGACGACGGTCGTCGGCGGGGGCGAGTCCGTCCAGGCGGTGGAGGAGGCCGGCCTCGCCGACAAGATGACGCATGTTTCGACAGGAGGCGGCGCGTCCCTCGAGCTCATCGAAGGCAAGACCCTGCCCGGGGTCGCGGCGATCCCCGACCGATGAGCGACACCAAGATCGCGTCGGTCGCCGCCCGCGAGATCCTCGATTCGCGGGGCGATCCCACGATCGCCGTCGACGTCACGCTCGCCGGCGGCGCGCGCGCGACTGCGATGGTGCCGTCGGGTGCGTCGACCGGCGCCCACGAAGCGGTCGAGCTGCGCGACGGCGACAAGAAGCGGTACCGCGGCAAGGGCGTGCGCAAGGCCGTCCAGAACGTCGAGCAGACGATCGCGGCCGCGATCACGGGGAGGGACGCGACGGACCAGCGCGGACTGGACGAGGCGTTGATCGCGCTCGATGGCACGCCCAACAAGGCGAAGCTCGGCGCGAACGCGATCCTCGGTGTCTCGCTTGCGGCAGCGCGCGCCGCGGCGGTCGCGAAGGGTGTCCCGCTGTACCGCCATCTCGCCACTGGTGCGGCCACCACGCTGCCGGTCCCGCTCATGAACATCCTGAACGGCGGCAAGCACGCGACTGACTCCGCCGACATGCAGGAGTTCATGGTGGT
>JALYLL010000391.1 GCA_030774255.1 Chloroflexota bacterium
GCCGAGAGAGCGCGGTCAAGGACCTCGACGACGTGCAGGACCGGAATGTCGGCACGCCCGCGCGACCGCAAACCCGCGGCGAGCTGGAGCATGCAGCCGGGATTCCCGGTGACGACGGCGTCGGGTCGCGTCGCGAGTATCGCGTCGATCTTCGGTTCGAGAAGCCGGTCCGCGTAGTCGGGCTGAGCGAGGTTGTAATACCCGGCGCTTCCGCAACAGACGTCGGCCCCCGCCATCTCCACGAGCTCGAGTCCGCGAACCTTCGAGAGCAGAGCGCGCGGTTGCGCCCGGATGCCCTGCGCGTGCGCGAGGTGGCAGGGATCCTGGTACGTGACGCGCATCGCGAGGTCGCCGAAGGTCTCCTCGCCAACGATCGACTGCATGTACTCGCTCACGTCGCGAACGCGTGACGCGAGAGCCGCGGCGCGTTCGGCCCAGTTCGGCCGGTCCTCGAGAAGATGCGCGTAGCTCCGCAGGTGCGCGCCGCACCCTGCCGCGTTCACGAGGATGACGTCGGCTCGCTCGAACGCGGCGATGTTCAGCTTCGCGAGCCGCACCGCCTCGGCCTTGTCGCCGGCGTGCGCGTGGAGCGCGCCGCAGCAGGTCTGTCCGGGCGCATCGATGACCTCGGCGCCGAGATGCGCGAGGACGCGCGCGGTCGCGGTGTGCACGTCCCCGTACGACGCGCGCATGACACACCCGAGGAGCAAGGCGACGGACGAACGAGGCGATTCCACCGGGACACGCCGATACGCGGGGCGTCCAACCGGCGGCGCGAGCGCATCGAGGCGCCGCAGCCGGGGGGATAGGAAGCGGCGTGCCAGCCTCCGCAGCCCGGTCCGCTCGGAGATAAGGAGGAGCCCAGCCATCGCGCGAAGGACCCATGGCCGCGAGACCGACCAGAGCAGCAGCTGGCCCAGCGGCGAGATTCCGCGCACCTGGGCGATGCCGGCCCGCGTCTCCTCGATGAGGCGACCGTAGGGAACGCCCGAGGGACACACCGCTTCACACGCTCGGCAGGCGAGGCAGCGGTCCAGATGCAGCACGGTCGCGTCGCTCGAGCGTGCGTCTATGCGCCCGTCCGCGATCGCACCCATGAGATGGAGCCGCCCGCGGGGCGACTCGGTCTCCAGCTGTGTGATCTGGTACGTCGGACACGCCTCGAGGCACAGCCCGCAATGAATACAACGCTCGAGCCCGGTCGTGTCGAAGACGGCGGTCACGCGGGCAGCCGGCCCGGCGCAAGCACGCCTCGCGGGTCGAACCGCTCCTTGAGCGCGTGCGCAATGGCCAGCGGGACTCGCGGCGTGCCCCACGCTCCACCCGCGTCGCGCTTGTATTCGGCGCTCGCCCGCTCGAGCACGGCGATCCCGCCCGCCGCCTCGAGCGAGGTGCGGACTTTTCCAAACGTCGCGCGGTCGATCGAGCGCAGGAGGTAAGCGGTCGAGTTCGCGGGATAGATCACGGCGGAGTACCCGGCGAACTGAATGGCCGGTCGCGTTGCCGCCGGCCACGCGACACGCGCGGTCCACTTCGCCTCGAGCGGAAGCGCAGCGACGCGATCCCACGCGTCGTTCGCGACGTCGCGGCAACGCACGCGCTCGCGGATCTCGCGGCCCAGGCGCCGCACGGCGGCCGCGGGACCCGTGAGGCGAACGAGTAGGGCCGCGTCGCCGCGCGCACCGAGCGCGCCGACCGCTTCGCCGGTGACGATCGCGAGCGCGTCGAGCGGAAGGCCGCTCGCGTGGAGCTCGCTCGCCGTCTCGAAAGCCGCCGGGGCGTCAAGCTCCGCGACGAGCGATACCGTTCGCTCCGGTATCGCGGTGAGCTTCAGCGTGAGCTCGACGATGGCGACGAGAGTTCCGAATGTCCCGCTCCAGAGGCGGGTCAGGTCGTAGCCCGTGACGTTCTTCACGACCCTGCCGCCCGAGCGAACCGCCGTCCCGTCGCCGAGGACGACCCGCGCGCCGATGACCCAGTCGCGCGGATGGAAGTACCGCAGGCGTGATGGGCCTCCGGCTGCGCTCGCGAGCGTGCCGCCGACCGTCGCGCGTTCGGGGATGCCCGGCTCGACCGGCCAGCGCTGCCCTCGGGGCGCGAGCGCCTCGGCGAGCTCCGCGAGGGTCGTTCCGGCGCGAACGGTGGCGACGAGATCTCCCGGCTCGTACTCGACGATCCCGCGCAGCGCGGAGACATCGAGGGCGACGTCGTAGCGTGCCGGCGGATCGCCGACGGCCAGACGTGTCGCGCCACCGGCGACGACGATCGCCTCGCCACGTTCGTTCGCGCCACGTATTGCCTCCACGACCTCGGCCTCGTTCGTCGCCCGGACGACGCTCCGCGGGGTCATCCCGTCGATCGCGTGGGCGTCCGGGCGGATCGCTATACCCACATGCCCTCCGCCAGAGCACGCTTGGTGCGCTCCGTCGGAATATCGGCGCACGCGTCGCCGCCCGGGAAGATCTTCCCCGGGTTCATGGTCCCGTCGGGATCGAACGCGTCGCGCGCCCGTCGCTGCGCGTCCAGGTCCTCGGGGCCGAATACCCAGAACATGAAGTGGTTCTTCTCGAGACCGATCCCGTGCTCGCCCGAGAGCGTGCCACCCGCATCGATCGCGACCTTCAGGATCTCGGCGCTCGCTTCCATCACGCGGTCGATTGGCTGGGTCCGTGCGTCGAACAGCAGTACTGGATGCAGGTTCCCGTCCCCGATGTGGAACATGTTCGCGATCACATATCCGTACCGCTCGGCGATCGCGTTCACCTTCTGGAGGACCTCGGGCACCTTGGTGCGCGGCACGACCGCGTCGTGGAGATAGTTGTTCGGCCGTATGCGCGCGAGCGCCGCGTAGCCGAGCTTCCGCGCCTTCCACAGGAGCTCGCGCTCGGCGACCGTTTCGGCCGACCGCACCTCGGTCGCGCCGTTCTTCCGCAGGATCCGCTCGATCGTGCCGGCCCAGTCCTCGGTCTCCTCGCGAAGGCCCTCGACCTCGACAAGAAGGAGCGAGCCCGCGTCGGCCGGCAGGTGCACCTCGAACGCGGCGTTCAGGGCGCCGATCGTCACCCGATCGAGCATCTCCATCGCGGCCGGGACGACGCCGCTCGCGATGATGGCGCTCGCCGCGCGTGCGCCGTGCTCGATATCGCCGAAGACCGCGACGAACGTACGGACGTCCTCGGGAAGGGGAAGCAGGCGAAGCCAGACCTTCGTGATGATCCCGACCGTTCCCTCGCTGCCGACGATGAACGGCACGCAGTCGTACCCCGGCGCGTCGACGACCTCGCCGCCGAAACGCACGGTCTCGCCCGTCGGCAGGACGAGCTCGACGCCGAGCACGTGATTGGTCATCGACCCGTACCGCAGCGCGTGCGGCCCGCCCGCGTTCGTCGCGACGTTGCCGCCGATGGTCGAGATGCGCTGGCTGGCGGGATCTGGGGCGAAGAAAAGACCGTGCTCTTTGGCGGCGGCGGTCACGGCGAGGTTCGGAACGCCCGGCTCGACCACCGCGATCCTTGCGACGGCGTCGATTGAGACAATCCGCCGCATTCGTGCCGTCGAGACGACGATCGCGTCGGCGCAGGCGATCGTTCCGCCGGAGAGACCGGTCCCCGCACCGCGCGGCACGATGCTCGCGCCGGCTTCGTGCGCCGCGGTCACGACGGCCGCGACCTCGTCGGTCGTGCCCGGCAGAGCGACAGCCGTCGGCGGACGCCGATCGAACCCCGCGTCGTATTCCCACACCAACAAGTCCTCGGCCCGCCAAAACACGTACTCGCCGCCACAGATCTCTTGGAGCCGATGGACGAGGTCGCTCGGCGCGGTCTCGGTGCCCCGCGGGGTCCTGTCCCGGGGTCGGGGTCGCGCGCTCACCTACCGGTCCGCTTCGCGCGCGTTACCGACCATCCACGGGCGACGCGGCCGGTCAACGGTTCGCGCACAACCCGCTCCCCCGTGCCACCCCGCGTGGCGCCAGCGTCGGCTCACGCGTGCTCTTCGATCCAGATCGCACCGTCTTCCGCGTGCTCTTTTTTCCAGATAGGAACGATCGACTTGAGCTCGTCGATCGCGGCCCGAGCGGCGGCGAACGCCGCATCGCGGTGCGGGGCGGCCGCGGCGACGACCACCGCGATATCGCCGATCCCGAGATCGCCGACGCGGTGGTGTATGGCGATCCGGAGGGGGCCGTGCTCGCGGACGAGACGGTCGGAGATCTCGCGCATCTTGGCCTCGGCCATCTCGGCGTAGGCCTCGTATTCGAGATGGAGAATGCGTTTGCCTCGGCTTTGGCTGCGGACCGTGCCGAGGAAGACGACCACTCCGCCGAATTCGTCATCGCGGACGAGCGCGAGTGCATCGTCGACGGAGAGCGGGTCCTCGCTCACCGCGATCGGCGTCAAGGTGCGCGCGTCCCCTCCCGACACCGGCGGTATGAGCGCCAGCTCATCTCCGTCGGCGAGCGGCTCGTCGACGCCCACGTATTCGCGGTTCCGTGCGATCACCACCTGGCGTCCCTCGGCGATGAGCGGGTGCTCCTTGGTGATGCGTGCGATGGCGTCGCGCACGGTCGCTCCAGGAGGCAGCTCCATGTCGAAGTGTCCTCGGCCCGCCGCCTCGCGATATGAAGCGAACAAACGAACGAGCACGCGCACGCTACGAGCCTAGCGGAGGTGCGAGAATCGCACGCTCATGGACACGAGCGCACTGGTCGCATTTGGCCTGACCCTGCTCCTCGTCCTGGCGAACGGCTTTTTCGTGGCGGCGGAGTACGCGTTCGTCCGGATCAGGAAAACACAGCTCGACGAGCTCGCCCAGCAGGGGAGCGCTCGCGCTCGGCTCTCCGCGAACATCGTTGGCAAGCTCGACCAGTACATCTCGGCGTCACAGCTCGGTGTGACGCTCTGCTCTCTGGCGATCGGCTGGATCGGCGAGCCCGCGGTCGCCGCGCTCCTCCGGCCCTTCTTCGGCTGGCTGCCGGACCCACTGCTTGAGGTGCTCGCATTCGCCCTCGCCTTCGGCGTCATCACCTACCTGCACATCGTGGTGGGGGAGCTCGCGCCGAAGTACCTCGCTATTCAGCGCGCGCTCGCTCTGGCGCTCTGGTGCGCCTACCCACTCCACCTCTTCTACCGCCTGATGTATCCGTTCATTGCGCTCGTGAACGGAAGCGCGAACGCGATCCTCCGGATCGCCGGGATCCGCTCCAGCGAGGACGTCAACGTCCACAGCGAGGAAGAGCTGAAGATGCTCGTTGCCGTCTCGACTCGGAAGGGCGTCCTCCAGGAGAGCGAGCGAGTGATCGTCGGACGCGCGATGGAATTCGCCGACCGCATCGTCCGGCAGGTGATGGTGCCCCGTACCGAGATCGTCGCGGTCTCGGACGACACGCCGGTCGCCGACATCCTGATCACGGCCCGGCAGCATCGCTTCTCGCGCTTCCCCGTCTATCAGGAGGACCTCGATCACATCATCGGCATCGTTCATGTGAAGGACTTGGTCGGCGTCGACAAGGAGAACCGGACCCGCGCGCGCGACGTGATGCGAAAGGTGCCGGTGATGCCCGAGACGATGCGGCTCGATCAGGCCCTCGCCGAGTTCCGCCGGCAGCGCGTCCAGCTCGCGATCGTCCTCGACGAGTTCGGCGGCACGGCGGGCCTGGTGACGCTGGAGGACGTGATCGAGCAGCTGGTCGGCGAGGTCCACGACGAGTTCGATCGCGAGGCGCCGGCCTTCAAGGAAGAAGCGCCCGGCACGTTCGTGGTCGACGGGCTGACGTCACTCGACGCATTGCGCGAGCGGCTCGGTGTCCAGTTGACGGACGAGCCCTATGACACCGTCGGCGGGCTCGTGTTCGGTCGTCTCGGCCGTCTTGCGGCCGTGGGAGACACGATCGAGGTCGAGGGCTACAAGTTCCAGGTCACCGCGGTCGACGGTCGCCGCGTCGCACAGGTACGCGTCGTCGGCGCCCGGCCGCCTCGAAAGGCCGCTTAAAACAAGAGCGAATGTGACGGGTGAGTAACGGCCCGCTTGCCCGGTGCGCTGGCACGAGAGGTGCTTATCTATTCCGCATGATGGACCTTTTGACCGGGGACGCAGGACTCGCGATCTTCACGGCCGTCGGTATCGCGGTGACCGCCGTCTCGATCGTGCGCGACGCCAAAGGGCAGAAGGCTCGTCTCATGACGGTGGTCGAAGAGCCCGCCGTCGACCTCGAGCTCAGCCGCGCGGCCTAACGCGGGAAGAGAGACCGCACGAAGCTGACGGCGTCCCCGATGCGGGCACCCCAGAACGCCTGCGCGCGCGGATCCATGAGCACGAAGAGTCCCATTGCCGCGAGCGTGACCGCTCCGGTCATGATCGCGAATCCGATGGCGCTGTTACGGAAGCCGACCCGCACCAGCCAACTTTAGAGTGCTGCCGCGCTAGACACGCGCCCCGGTGCGCAGCCGCGCCACGAGGTTGTCGAGGCGTGCCCGCGAGATCGTGAGGAACTTCGCGAGGTTCTGGCGGTCGGCCTCGGCGATGCTGCCGTGGCCATCCTCGCCGATGGCCCGCGCGAGCTCCGACAGCGCCTCGTTCAGTTTGCGGGTCGCCGTAATGAGGGCGTCGTCGCGGAGCGGCGGGATCGCCGGTTCGGTCCTCGGCGCCCTCTCGCCGGGATGAAGGATCCGTTCGACCTGGTCGTGGAGCCGGAGGAGCGTGAGCTTGCCGGCGATGATCTGCTTCGCAAGCGACTGTCGGCGCCGCTTGTTCTCCAGTTTCATGAGCTCGTACGCCGCGGAGAGCGTGTCGTAGCGCTGCGCGACCATGTCGCGAACGTCGTCCGGCGCTGACGCCAGCCGAAGGCGGTTCTCGACGTAGCCCTTGTCCTTACTGAGCTTCGTCGCGAGATTGCGGATCGAATAGCCGAGCTCGTCGGTCATCTTCTTGTAGATGACTGCCTCGTCGAGCGGCGAGAGGTCCTCCCGCTGTAGGTTCTCGATGAGCGCGATCTCGAGGGCGGTCGCATCGTCGAAGCGCTCGACGATCGCCGGGATCGTCTCCTTACCCGCGAGCTTCGACGCGCGCCATCGGCGCTCGCCCGCGATGATCTCGTAGTCCTCGCCGGCGGGGCGGACCAGGATCGGCTGCAGCACGCCGTGCTCGCGGATCGAGGCCGCGAGCTCGGCGAGGGTGTCCTCGTGCCATGTCATCCGCGGTTGACCGGGATTCGGGACCACTTTCTCGAGCGGGATGTCGCGCACGGCGGTGGGCGTCCGCGCGGCGAGCAGGCTGATGATGCCGGGCTGAACGTCGGCTTCCTGCCGGAAGATCCGCTCGCCGGCGTCACGGAACGATTTCCTTGGACGATTACTTGTGAGCACCGATCACCTCCTTCGCCAGATCCACGAAGCTCTTTGCCGCATCGCTTCGGGGCTCGTACACGGTGATAGGAACGCCCGCGGTGGGCGCTTCGCCGATCTTTACGGACTGTCTGATAACGGTGGCGAACACCTGGTGATCACCGAGATCCTTCAGCGAGTCGAGCATGTCGCGCGCGAGGATCGTTCGGCTGTCGTAGAACGTCGGAAGCAGCCCGTACACCTTGAGGTTGGGATTCAGACGCGTCTGCACGGTCTTGATGATCTTGAGGAGCGCTGCGACACCCTTGAGCGCGTAGTACTGCGTCTGCACCGGGATGATCACGCCGGTCGCCGCGACCAGCGCATTCAATGTGAGAAGGCCGAGCGTCGGTGGGCAATCGATGAGGACGTAGTCGTACCGATCGATGACATCGCGACCGAGCTTGTCGCGCAGCGCCATCTCGCGGCCGATCGCGTTGAAGAGCTCGACTTCCGCGGCGGAGAGCTCGAGCGTCGCCGGGGCGACGTCGACCTTCTTTGTTTTTGTCGGGCGGATGATCGACCCGAGCGTCACGTTCGAGTCGATGAGGACGTCTGCGATGCTGCGCTCGACCGTGTTGAGATCGATCCCGAGCCCGACGGTGAGGTTGGCTTGCGGATCGAGGTCGATACAGAGGACTTCGTGACCGAGGGACGCGAGCGCGCCGCCGAGATTGATGGCGCACGTGGTCTTGCCGACGCCGCCTTTTTGGTTCGCGATCGCTATGACAGTACCCAACCGCGCTCTCCTCTTTGCGAACCCCCTTGCCCGGGCCCGCTTCGAGTTGCTGTGCTCCCCACAGCGCGCGGAAACGTACGCGCCACCAGCCCCGCACGGACTATAACGGCTTGCGCGCAGTTTTTGTGCGGGTATGCGACAAGATCTGAGTACTGCCGAGCCTTCGCGTCTGCACCGGGCCTGTCGCGTGACGCGAGGCGAGCGTCTTCGGACGATACTTTCGGTGTGACGGCTCGCCCCGCGTCACGCGCGGGCCCGTCGTCGCCGCGATCGGCAAGCGAGCTCGCCGGCGCGGACTCCTAGGGCCCGTGTCGCTGCGCTCACGGGCCCATCCTCGCTACGCTGCGTGAGCAAGCTCCCGCGCGTAGCTCGTCGGGCCCGTAGCTCAGTGGTAGAGCGGCGGACTCATAATCTGCTGGTCCCAGGTTCGATCCCTGGCGGGCCCACCGTAAATCCCGGCTATCTCAGGGCTGCCGCGCCACTATTTGTCCGGCGTTTCCGGGAAAAGCGGAGAGTAGCCGTGCAGCGCGAGCGCGATCATCCTCCGGGCGTAGAGGCTGTGGAGGCCGAGAACGACCACGAAACCGACGGCACCGAGGCCGACGCCCGCCCCGGTCGCCACGCCGGCGCGGATCGAGAGCAACGCGACGATCACACCCCCGATGACGCCGTTGATCACCACGACCAGCACCGGCGTCGCCGCGAGGAAGTGCGCGACTCCCATTGGACCGCCACCGGGCTGCACCCCCTGCGTTAGCCGGACCCCCCGGACGTCGTCATGCGCGCTCATGACGAAGTAGCGTGTGAGCTCGGGGGCGAGCTCGAGATACGCCGCGCGAATACGGTTCATGCCGACAACGCAAAGGACGTCGTGGTAGTTGGATCCGCTCAGCCGGAGGTACGTCGTGACACCGATGAAAAGGACGACGGGCAAGATCACCAGTGCGAAGATCGTGAATCCTTCGCCGAACGCGGAGGCCTGAGCGACGAGCGCAAGGGCGACGATCGCGCCGGACAGGGTCGAGAGGAACATCCCAGTCCGGCTGAACGACTCGTTCCAGGCGAGCGAGCGCGACGCCAGCAGGCTCCAGTGCTCGGTCGAAAGGATCTGCAGGCGAAGGGCGGGCGACACGACTCCGGGTG
>JALYLL010000392.1 GCA_030774255.1 Chloroflexota bacterium
GTTGATCGCCGCGTGCCGTTACCCGCCCGAGGGCACGCGGAGCGTCAGCCTGGCGCACCCCGCGGCCGATTACGGTGCGGTGCCGCTCGGCGCGTACCTCGAGAGGAGCAAGGGTGGCCCGCTGCTCCTCGGCCAGATCGAGACGGCGGCGACGGTCGATCCACTCGACGAGCTGCTGCCCGGCCTCGACGTCGCGTTCATCGGGACGACCGACCTCAGCGTCGATCTCGGACGGCCCGGTGCGCTTGACGACGAGCGGGTCCGCGCGCGGATGACGGAGATCGCCGGCGCCGCCAAGCGTGCTGGCGTCGCGCTCGGAGCGTGGTTCGCGAACGCCGAGGCCCTCGCTGCGGCGTTAACGGGAATGCGGCTCCGCTACGTCGTCGTCGGCTCCGACCTGCAGCTTCTGCGTGCGGGTGTCGCGAACGCCGTCGCCGCAACCCGCCAAGCGCTCGCGTGAGCGTCGACGTGCCGGTGCTCGTCGTGTTACACCACTGACCGACATGCGAGAACACGTCTCTCAAGGCGGGACGCGGGACTTGAACGGGCATGAGTCCGCCATCCAGTCCGTCGCCCGGGCTGCTCACATCCTCGGCTTCTTCACGGTCGGGCGCCCGCACCGCTCGCTCTCCGAGATCACCGCGCGGCTCGGGGTGAGCCGCGCGACCGCTCATCGTTACACCGTGGCCCTGCGCCAGGCGAACCTGCTGCGCTTCGACCCGGCCACGAGCGAATACACCCTCGGACCACAGGTGCTCACGCTCGCGGGCGCCGCGGGCGCGGGCCTGCCGGTCGTGGCGATCGCCGGGCCGCACATGGAAGCGCTCGTCCACAAGGTGAACGAGACGGTCGTGCTCAGCGTGTGGGACGGCGAGTCGCCCGTCGTGGTGCGCGCCGACGACAACCCCGATCGACTGGTGCGCATCAGCATCCACACGGGCTCGCGGCTCACGCTCTTCCGTTCGAGCCAGGGCCGGATCTTCTGCGCGTTCCTCCCCGAGGGCGAGGTGAGCGGCCTGCGCCGTGCGCTCCGCCGCGATCCAGCCCTCGCCGCCGAGCTTCAGCGGATCCGGCGCAGCCGGGTCGCGGTCGCTTCAGACGTCGAGCCGGGCATCCGCGCGATCGCGTCGCCGGTGTTCCAGGGAGATCGGGTGATGGCGACCGTCGCGATCGTCGGGACGTCTGCCTCGGTCCCCGAATCACGGACATCGCCGATGGCGAAGGCTCTCCTTGCCACAGCGGCTCAGCTCTCGCGCGAGTTCGGCACCGTGCACGAGCTGGATCGCGCGGATCTTTCCGGACGGCGGCCGGCGTGAAGCAGGCGGTCGAAAAGCAGCGTGATTATGAGGGCCTCTTCGATCGCTGGGAGCAGCTCTACAAGCGCGCGCATCACGGAAAGATCCACATCCGCGGCAGCGAGGTCCCCGTCGTCGACAGCCGTCAGGGCACGAGCCAGTTCTACGTCATGCCGCAGTTCGAGGAGCTTTCGCTCACCCAGTGGGTCATCTTCGTGCGCGACCACACCGGCGTATCGAGCGGGCGGCACCAGCATCAAGGCGGCATCACGATCTTCGGTGTCGAGGGCGACGGCTACAGCGTGGTGAACGGCCATCGCTTCGATTGGAGCATGGAGGACGCGGTGCTACTCCCGATCGTGCCCGGCGGACTCGACCATCAGCACTTCCGTGCCCGCGACGATCGCCCGTCGAAGTTCATGGGGATCATCTACGAGCCGCTCGTCGTTGCGCTCGGCGCGGAGATGGTCCAGCTCGAGCCGCAGACCCGCTCGTCGGAGTGGGCTCCCGCGAAGACGGGGAGGCCGTACGGGAACGGCGTCGCAGCCGCGCCCGCGGCGCCGACGCTCGCGGGCCTGCTGGAGCTGCGCGACCGCCAGCGGGAGGCGCTGCACCCTCCGGCTCTGATCCGCCGCGCCGACCTCGCGACCGATCGGACCCGGTTCGGAGAGCTGCGCTGGTATGTGCACCCGGCCGCGCCGGGCTTCGCCGGCACGGCTCCGATGCTGATCTTCACGCAACGCCTCGACCCTGGACAGAGCACCGACCTGCTCGCGACCCCAGGGAATGGCCTCATATACGTCCTCGCGGGCGAGCCGACGATCGAAGTCGACGACGAGTCGTTCGCCTGCGTGCGCGGCGACATCGTCTGTCTCCCGCCACGTCGCAACGGCATTACCGTCGGTGTACGCGCCGGCGGCGAGGAGACGCGCGTCGTGATCGCGCTCGCGAATCTCTCTGGCCTCGTCGGCGTTGCGATGGGGGCCGATCTGGCCCTTCGGCCGCGCGGCTGACCGGCTTGGCCTCTCCTGCGATGCGAGAGACCGTATCGTATGTCGAGACAGCACGGCATGGAGGGCGGAGGCGGAGATGACACAAACGACCACCGCGCCGCAGCTGAAGCTCACGGACCGCCGCAGTCCATACATCTTCGAGGACTGGGCCGCGCGCATCTTCCGCGTGAACCGGGCGGTCTTCCGCTCCGACGAGATTTTCGCGCGCGAGCGAGCCCTCTGGGATCGCCTTTGGCTCTACCTGGGCCACGAGACCGAGGTCCCGAAGCCGGGTGACTTCAAGATCCGCACGCTCGCCGGGCGCCCGCTCATCTTCACCAGGGACTCGAAGGGTCAGGTCCGCGCGTACCTGAACGCGTGCCCGCACCGCGGCACGATCCTGTGCCGGGAGACAGAAGGGAACGCGAAGACCTATCAGTGCTTCTACCACGCGTGGACCTTCGCGAACACCGGCGAGCTCGTGGGCATCCCGGATCCGGGGGCCTATCCGCCGGAGCGTGGCTTCGCCGCGACAATGGGGCTGCGCGGGCTGCCGCGGGTCGAGAATTATCGCGGCTTCGTCTTCGTGTCGTTCGCGATCGACGGGCCGAGCCTGCGCGAGCATCTCGGTGATGCGCGCGACTACCTCGACTTCATGGCCGATCATTCCGAGCAGGGACTCGAGGTCATCCCGGGCACCCACCTCTACGCGATCCGCGGCAACTGGAAGCTCGCGGTCGAGAACGCGATGGACGGGTACCACTTCTCGCCCACGCACGTGACCTTCGTCGAATACCTCAAAACGACGGGGTATGCGACCTCGGACGAGGGCGGTCGCGCGATCACGCTCCAGAACGGCCACAGCGTGCTGGTCTTCACCGGACACGGCGGTCGGGTCGGGATGCAGTGGGAGCCGAGGTTCGGCGAAGCGGAACGCCTGCGCGTCGAGGAGAACGTCCGGCAGCTCGTGACGCGTGTCGGTCAGGAGCGCGCCGCGCGCGTGAGCAGCACCAGCCGGATCCTGTTCATCTTCCCGAACCTGATCCTCTTCGACATCGAGGGGCTCGCGGCGCGGCAGCTCGAGCCGATACGCCCTGACTTTACGGAGGTGCGCGCGTGGGAGCTCGCGCCGGCCGGCGAGTCCGCGGAGGCGCGCGAGCTTCGCATCCGAATCCTCGGCTCGTTCATCGGTCCCGGCGGGCTCGCGACGCCCGACGATGTCGAGGCGTACGAGTGCGTGCAGCGCGGCGTCGTGGCGACCGCCGGCGACCCGCGTCCCGAGGTCGACTGGAGCGATATCTCGCGGGGCATGGAGCGTGAATCCCGCGGGGAGCCTGCCCGGAATGTCGATGAGGCGGGCATCCGTGGCTTCTGGCGCCACTGGGATGACCTCGTCACCGGAACGAACCCGTGACCGGGACGATCACACGCCAGCAGGTGGAGGACTTCCTCTTCCAAGAGGCCGCGCTCCTCGACGAGTGGCGTCTCGACGAATGGCTCGCACTCTTCGAGGCTGGCGCGACCTACGAGGTTCCCACGACGGATCGCCCGAACGACGATCCGCACCGCTCCCAGTATTACGTGTGGGATAACTACGAGCTCCTGACCGCGCGCGTGAAGCGCTTGAAGAGCAAGCACGCCCACGCGGAGAATCCGCATTCGCGCACGCGGCGACTTGTCACGAATGTCCGGATCGGAGAGCTGTCTGACTCGTCGCTGCCCGTCCAGGCCGCGTTCCTGATCTACAAGATCCGCGACGGGAACGTCGACCAGTTCGTCGGCCGCTACGAGCACACACTCGCAGCCAACGGCGAGGGCCTGCGGTTTCGGAAACGCCGCGCGGTGCTCGAGCTCGAAGTCCTGCGGCCGGGTGGCCGGCTTAGCTTCATCCTGTGACCATGAGCAAAACGAGAAGCGGGAGGTTCGCGACATGAGCGTGAAGGGGCCCTATTCGTTCGAGTACGCGCGCATCGCGGTGCCGGACGTCGAGGCGACGAAGGCGTGGTACGAGAAGTACGTCGGTGTCGACTTCGCCGGGAAGACGGACGGACACACGTACTTGCGCGCCGGCCTTCCGCACCACTCGCTCGATCTGGTGGAGGACCGCTCGCTCAAGCAACACGAGGTACGCGCCTTCGGCTTCTCGGTGGAGTCCGAGGAGGTTCTGGAAGCGCTCAAGAAGCGCGTCAAGGATTCGGGCGCGCCGGTGAAGGAGCTCGACGCGGCACAGAAGAGCTGGTGCGCCGGCGGCTTCGCCACGCAGGATCCCGCGGGCAACACCCTCGAGTTCTTCACCGACTACCAGGAGTGGGCGGAGATGCCCTCGCGCTTCTACACGCCCGCCTACATCGTCCACCCGTTCATCGGCACGCCGAAGTTCGACGAGACGCTGAAGTTCTACCTCGAGGTCCTTGGCTTCAAGGCATCCGACTACATCGCGAACGTCACCGCGTTCCTGCGCAGCGAGAACCGCCTCCACCACTCGTTCGCCATGCGGCGCGCGAAGGAGAAGGAGGTCGCGCACATCTGCTTCGCGATGAAGAGCCTCGATGACGTCATGCGCGGCCGCGCGCTCGCGGTCTACGACAAGATCAAGATCGCCGCCGACATGGCGAATCACTCGGCGTCGAAGTCGATCGCCTTCTACATCGAGGACGACAAGCACGGACCGCGGATCGAGCTGTGCGATGGTCACCGCCGCCTCACCGAGGAGGAGCACGCCACCGCGAAGCCGCGACGGATGTCGGTCGACCCGCGGAACATCGATATCTGGCGGCCCGCCGCCGATGACTGGCACGACCTCTAGCCGGTGAGCCCGGTGCGTAAGACGCTCGCGGTCAACGGCCGGGCGGCGGAGGTCGACATCGAACCGGGCGATTCGCTGCTGGATGTCCTCCGCGATCGCCTCCGGCTCACCGGGGCGAAGGAGGCGTGCGGCCGCGGCGAGTGCGGCGCATGCACGGTCCTCATCGATGGCACGCCGGTCATGTCCTGCGTGACGCTTGCCGCGCTCGTACAGGGAGAGGTCACGACGATCGAAGGTCTCGCCGACGAAGCACGAGACCTGCGCGAGGCCTTCGCCGACGCCGGCGCGTTCCAATGTGGCTACTGCACACCGGGCCAGATCGTCCGGGCGACCGCGCTGCTCCGCGAGGGCACGCCCGCCGGGGACCAGGCCGTGCGGTTCGAGATGTCGGGCAACATCTGCCGCTGCACCGGATATACGCAGATCGTCGACGCCGTCCTCAGCACCGCCCGGCGCCGCGCACTTCGCCGGCAGAGCGATCTCACGGTCGTGAGTGGGAGAGACAAGGTCTGACCGTCCGCGTCGGACTGAAGCTCTCGCAACAGGTCCATCCGATCGCACTGCAGCGCGAGGCCTGGCGCATGGCCGACGCTGCCGGCTTCGACCACCTCTGGCTCTTCGATCATCTCCTTCCGATCCACCAGGAGCCCGTGCAGCCGATACACGACGGTTGGACGCTCCTGGGTGCGATGGCCGAGAACACGGGTCGAGCGCGCATCGGCCTCAACGTGACCGGCAATCTCTATCGCCATCCCGGGTTGCTCGCGAAGATCGCGGTGACCGTCGACCATCTCTCGAACGGGCGCCTCGAGATGGGGCTCGGTGCCGGCTGGAACGAGCCCGAGTTCCAGATGTACGGCATGGCCTTCCCACAAAACCCTGCCGAGCGCATCGACAGGCTCGACGAGGCGGTGCGCGTCGTGAAGCTCCTGTGGACGGAACCGCGTGCCACGTTCGAGGGGCGCTACTACCGGCTCGCGGAGGCGGTCGCCGAGCCAAAGCCGGTGCAGAAGCCGCACCCACCGATCTGGATCGGGGGCAACGGACCGAAGCGGACACTGCGTGTCGCCGCCGAGCACGCCGACGTCTGGAGCTGTGACGTCTGGCCGACGAGCGCCGCGGCGATGGAGCCGGCCTACGCGCTCGCGCGGATCCTCGACCAGCACTGCGCGGCGGTCGGCCGCGATCCAGCGACGATCCGCCGCGCGCACGCGCTCGTCGTCGACGACCCCGCGGCGCTCGACATCGCGGAGGCGTCGGTGCGCGCGGGCTTCAACGAGTTCCTGCTCGTACCGGTGAAGGGCCTCGGCCCGGGTGGCGACCTCCGCGCCGGAGTCGAGGCCGCGGCGGCCCTGGTGCCGCGGCTGCGCGCGCTTGCCTGAGTTCGTCTCGTCACGCGAGACGACATCACGCATGCCGGTCGGGCGACGTGCTGTCGATCAGCGCGGCGATACACTCGCCGAAAGATGACGGTCGTCGGGCAGCGCGTCCGACCCATCGGCTGGGAGGGGCGCACCAGCGGCACCGACGCGTACGCGGGCGATCTGCCGATGGAAGGCGTCCTCATCGGGCGGATCCTTCGGTCGCCCCACCCGCACGCGCAGATCAC
>JALYLL010000393.1 GCA_030774255.1 Chloroflexota bacterium
CCCGGGACGGAGAGGATCTCGCGCGCGTTGCCCACAGCGGTGATGTGCTCGATCTGCACCATCAGGAGGATCTCTTCGTTGGCGTGCTCGACGTAGTCGGGGCCGCCGTACAGCCGCGTGCGGGATCCGCCGATGCTCCGCGCGCCCATCGGCGGGTAGCGCGTCGCCCGGACCGCCGCTTCGGCGTCGGCCCGGTTGTTGACCATCGGCACGACGAGCCCGTACGCGCCCGCGTCGAGCGCGCGCTTGATCCAATCGACGCCGTTTTCGGGCACGCGCACGAGCGGGACTGTTTCCGTTGTGCTGATCGCCTGCAGGAGGGATTGCGTGAGCGTCGCGTCGATGGCGCCGTGCTCCTGATCGATCACCAGCCAGTCGAAGCCGACCTGAGCGAGCTGCTCCGCGCCGAGCGTGCTCCCGAGCGCCATGAACGTCCCAAGCGCCGGGTGGCCGGCCTTGAGGAGCTGCTTGACCCGATTGGTGCGCATCGCTATCTCGCGCCGGCCGCGACCGGCTCCGACGCACGGCGGTAGGCGGCGATGACCTCGCCGAGGGCTTCGACGTCGCCGGTGTAGTCCGACAGGGTCCGCGATCGGAGCGGCAGCGGGAGCTTCACGCGAAAGCCCGTCGCGCCTGGCGCGTCAGCCGCGAGGACGCCCAGCCGGCGCGCGCAGTCGAGCGGCTCGCCCCACACCGTGAACTGGTCGAGGACATCGTCTGTGATCAGTGCGCCGAGATCCGCGGGCAGGTCCGGATCCTTCCACATATCCCAACCCCGCGCGAGCGCCTCGACCGTTGTCGCGGGGACGGCGAAGCCGCGCGGCACCGACCACTCGCGCTGGCGCCCGTACTGATCGGCGCCGGCGTACCAGAGGATGCTCTGCGCGGCGTTGCGCAGCGCCGCGCGCCGTGCGCGCTCGCGGTCGTGCGAGGCGCTGACGGTGACGGAGATGTCGATCTCATAGCTTCCGGCGGCGCGGCCTGCCTTTTGCGCGCCCTCCGCGACGCGCCGAAGCTCCTCGGCGCGGTTGTCGCGGCCCAGGAACAGTGACGCGAGATGAACGATGTCGGCGATCTCGCCGGCGAGGGCCAGCATGCGCGGCCCGCGGGCGGCGATGAGAACGGGGATCGGCGGTGGAAGCGGGCAGTCGAGCGCGACGTCATGCACGTGCACGACCTTTCCGTCGAACGTGACACGCTCCCCGCGCCACATCGCGCGCACCACGTCGATGCACTCGCGAACGGCATCGAGCGCGTGCGGCCGATCGTGACCGAACGGGGCGATCCAGACCCGCTTCGGGATCTCGACACCGCCACCGATGCCGAAGATCGCTCGTCCGCCCGACACATCCGCGACGGCCGCCCAGGCGCAGGCGATGAGCGAGGCGTCCCGCGTGAACGGATTGGTGACGAGGCTCTCGATCCCGATGCGACGGGTCCCGGTCGCCACCGCCGTCATGACGGCGATGCAGTCGAAATGGAACTGCAGGTCCGCGATGGCGAACCGATCGAACCCAACGTCCTCGCAGCGCTGGGCCACCGTCACGATGTCGCGCATCGGCAGCTTCCAACCGACTGCGGGCAGGTTGCTGAACGTAAACCTCAAATGCCCTTTCGCCCCCTTCTCACAAAGCGATATGCCGTCTCGCGATAGTATCCACCCCTCGACATGCGGAACTACGACGAGACGCGCCGAGACTTTCGATGGCCCACCCAGGAGCGTTTCAACTTCGCCGACGATGTCGTCGGTAAATGGGCGTCGATCCAGGACGGCGCGGCCGTCGCGATGCGCTGGATCGGCGACGGCGGGGAACGCACGATCACCTTCCGTCAGTTCGCGGAGCGCTCCGATCGTCTCGCGAACGCCCTCGAGAGCCTGGGCCTGCGTCCCGGCGACCGGGTCCTGGTGATGCTTCCGCGCGTCGTCGAGTGGTGGGAGGCGATGCTGGGCCTCGAGAAGGCGCGATTCGTCGCGATGCCGGCGACGACGCTGCTCACGCCCAAGGACATCGACTACCGGCTGGACGCCGCGGAGGCGAGCGTCGTGATCACCGACGCCGCGAACGCCGAGAAGGTGGATGCCGCGAAACTGTCGTCGGCGCTCAAGGCGAGGATCGTCGTGGGGGGCACGCGCGCCGGCTGGAGCGGGTACGAGGCCCTCGTCGAGCGTGGCGCGCCGTCGCGGCGGCGATCGCCGACGCCCGCGAACGAGCCGTCGCTTCTGTACTTCACCTCGGGTACGACGGGCCACCCCAAGATGGTCCTGCACACGCACGCTTCGATCGGCCTTGGTCACGAGGTCACCGGCCGCTACTGGCTGGACCTCCGACCGGGCGATCTCCACTGGAATATCGCCGACAACGGCTGGGCCAAGGCGGCATGGTCGAGCTTCTTCGGACCGTGGCAATGCGGCGCGACGCTGCTCATTCAATACAGCACCGGGAAGTTCGCCGCCCCCGAGATCCTCCGCTTCCTCGCGACCTACCCGGTGACGACCCTGTGCGCGCCGCCGACCGTCTACCGGATGCTCGTGCAGGAAGACCTGAGCGACCTCCGATGCCCCACCCTCCGCCACTGCGTCGCCGCGGGCGAGCCCCTCAATCCCGAGGTGATCGAGACGTGGAGGAAGGAGACGGGCCTGGTGATCCGCGATGGCTACGGGCAGACCGAGACCGTGATCCTCTGCGGGAACTTCCCGCCGATCGAGGTGCGGCCCGGCTCGATGGGCAAGCCGACCCCGGGCTTCGACCTCGCCGTCGTCGACGACGAAGGAAATCGGTTACGGCCCGGGAAGGAGGGCGACATCGCGATCCGCGTGGAGCCCGACCGCCCGCTCGGACTCTTCAAGGAGTACTGGAAGAACCCCGAGGCGATGGCGGCCTCGTTCCGCCACGGCTGGTACACGACGGGCGATCGCGGCATGACCGACGACGATGGGTACTTCTGGTTCGTGGGACGCGCGGACGACGTCATCATCTCGGCCGGCTATCGCATCGGACCGTTTGAGGTCGAGAGCGCGCTCATCGAACATCCCGCCGTCGCGGAGGCGGCGGCGGTCGCCAGTCCGGATGCGATGCGCGGCGCGATCGTGAAAGCGTTCGTCGTGCTCGCACCCGGGCACGTCGGTTCGGACGCGCTCGTCACCGAGCTGCAGGAGCACACCAAGCGCGTGACGGCCCCGTACAAGTACCCGCGCGAGATCGAGTTCGTGAAGGAGCTGCCGAAGACGATCAGCGGCAAGATCCGGCGGCTCGAGCTGCGCGAGGGCGAGGCGAAACGCAAGGCCGGATGACCGCGCCCGCGCGGTTCGACACGATCATCGTCGGAGCGGGAAGCGCTGGCGCCGTGCTCGCGGCCCGGCTCTCGGAGGACTCGTCGCGTTCCGTATGCCTCGTCGAGGCGGGCGACGATCCGTCGCCTGACTCGCTCCCACCGGAGCTGCGCCTTGCGTCGATGATCGACGCGCGCCACGAGCGGTATCTCTGGCATCACACCGCGCGCGCGACGGAGCTCCGGCCGGTCATCGCGATCCCGAGCGGACGCGTCGTTGGTGGTAGCTCCGCTATCAACACGACGGTCTACCTCTGGGCGCTCCGCCAGGACCTCGGCGCGTGGGCCGATGTCGCCGGGCCGGACTGGCGATACGAGGCTTGCCTCCCCTACTTCCAGCGGCTCGAGTCCGATCGCGATTTCCCCGCGCCGCCGCACGGTCGGGACGGCCCGATCCCGGTCGAGCGTCCGCCGCGCGCCACCTGGTCGCCCGCGGCCCTCGCGTACGAGGAGGCCTGCATCCTCGCCGGATACGCGGCCTCCCCCGATCACAATCGCCCTGACGCGACGGGCGTCGGCCCGGTGCCTTTCAACATGCGCGCCGGCGAGCGCATGAGCGCCGCTGTCGCTTATCTGGGGCCGGCGAGGGCGCGCCCGAACCTCGTGATCCGCGCTCGCACCATTGCCCGCCGCATCATCGTCGTGGACGGCCGCGCGACTCGAGTGGACGTAGAGACCGACGGCGAACGTGCCGTGCTCCAGGCGGACGAGATCATCCTCTCAGCGGGCGCGATCGGCTCGCCGCACCTGCTTCTGCTCTCCGGCATCGGACCCCGGTCCGAGCTCGCACCGCTCGGCATAAGGCCGGTCGCTGATCTCGCCGGCGTCGGCAAGAACCTGCGCAACCATCCGCTCGCGGCCGTGAGCTGGCACGTCACCGACCGCTATCGCTCGGCCGAGGAGCTGCCGATCCCGTGGCAGGTGCAGCTCCGGTGCACCGCGCCGGGCTCGAGCGATACGAGCGACGCGTGCCTCGGGGTCGCGGTGCTGACGAAGCGCACGCCCGGAGACCCGCGCATCGCGATCTCCACACTGCTCATGCACGAGGCAAGCGCCGGAGCGCTCCGCCTCGTGAGCACGGACCCCGGCGTGCAGCCGGAGATCGATCTCGGATTCCTGAACGAGCGCGAGGATCGCACGCGCATGCGCGCCATGATCGATCTCGCCCTCGAGCTCGGCGCGAGTTCTGCGCTCGACGCTCTGCGCGGACCGCTCGCGCAGCCCGACGCGCCCGATCTCGAGAACCCGCGGGCGCTCGACGAGTGGCTGCTCCGCAACGTGATGACCTCGCACCACCCAGCCGGCACATGCCGCATGGGCCTGGCGACTGACCCGCTCGCCGTCGTCGACGCGACCGGGCGGGTCCATGGGATCGACGGACTGCGCATCGTCGACGCGTCGATCATGCCCGACTGCCCGCGCGTCAACATCAACGCGACGACGATGATGGTCGCTCTGAAGATCGCGGACGCCATCGTGCGGCCATCGGCCGCGACTACGCTCGGAGCGACCGGCTAGGGCGTGCGCATCGATCGCGCGCTCCGACGGATCGTGGAGCTTCGCGCGATCAACGCGTTCGTATTCGTCGTAAGCCGAGCGACGAGGGATTCACTCCCGAGGAGCGAGTCCTCCAGCCTTGAGCCCGTGGCGAGTCGCGGAGGCGAACGCCGACGGGACGAGCTGCTTAATAAAGGACGAGCTGCTTAATAAAGAAGGAGAAGCTCGGGACCCGGGCGGGCGATTGCCCCTCAACCC
>JALYLL010000394.1 GCA_030774255.1 Chloroflexota bacterium
TCGACGACCTGAAGGCCGCCGGCCGTCAGCGCGTGGCCCAGCGCATTCACGCCGCGATGGAGTTCGGAGACTTCACCGAGAACTCCGAGCTCGAGCAGGCGAAGAACGATCAGGCGTTCCTCGAGGGGCGGATCATGACGCTCGAGCAGCAGGTGAAGAACGCTCAGATCATCGACGAGAAGTCGCACCACGACAAAGTCGAGATCGGCAGCCACGTCGTCGTGGAAGCGGAAGGCTCGAAAGAGCAGTACGTCATCGTCGGCTCGGCTGAGGCCGCGCCGGCGGAAGGTCGCATCTCGAACGAGTCTCCGGTCGGCAAAGCACTGATGGGACACCGCGCGGGGGAGACGGTCCGGCTGGTCGTTCCGGCCGGCGCGGTGGAGATGAAGATCCTCACCGTACGTTGAGCTCCGGGCACGAGGCGGCCTTCTGGGCCGACGAAGAGGTGCGACACCTCGCACCTGGCCGGGCGCACGTTGTGCGCGATTCGAAGACCCCCTCGGGACCCGTGCCGATCTCCGGTCTGCGCGGCCCGATCATCAGTGACGCGCTCTTCCGCACGTTCAAATCGCACGGACTCAACGTCCGCTTCGTCTACACGATCGACGACTACGACCCGATGGACTCGCAGTCGATGAAGGAACGCGCGGGCATGGCCGAGCACATGGGCAAGCCGCTCTCCACGATCCCAAGCCCCGACCCTTCGGTCGGGACGGACTTCGCCGACTATCACGCGACCCGCTTCGTCGCGCTCTTCGCCGGCCTCGGGATCACCCCTGAGTTCCACCGGATGCGCGACCTCTATCGGACGGGCGAGCTCGACAAGCAGATCGATCTCGTGCTGCGCAACGCCGAGACGATCCGCCAGATCCACAAGCGCGTCGCGAACGTCGATCATCCCGAGGGCTGGCTCCCCGTCGCCGTGATCTGCGAGAACTGCGGACGAATCGGCACGACGCTCGCGACCGACTACGACGGAAAGACAGTCGCGTACGAGTGCAAGCGCGACTACGTGGAGTGGGCCCAAGGATGCGGGCACACCGGGCGCATCTCGCCGTTCAAAGGAAACGCGAAGCTCCTCTGGAACGAGCAGTGGTGCGCGCAGTGGGATCACTTCGACGTGACGTACGAGGAAGGCGGCAAGGATCTCCTCACCGCGGGCGGATCTCGCGAGCGCTCGAATGAGATCTATCGCGAGGTATTCAAGAAGGAGCCTCCGCCCGGCCTGCAGCACGAGTTCTTCACGTTCGGCGGCAAGAAGATGGCGAGCTCGAAAGGCATCGGCGCCGAGGCGGTCGAGATCGTCGCGGTCTACCCGCCCGAGATCGTTCGCTTTCTGATGCTGCGGACGCCTCCGAAACGCCACCTCGAGTTCGATCCAGCCGGCATGACCCTGCCGCGTCTTATGGATGAATACGATCGCGCCGCGGACGCGTACGGCGAGGACCCCGAGACCGATCTCGCGAAGACCTGGCGCCTGTCGCAGGTCTCGCCAACGCCTGCAGCCCCGGGCTTCCGCGTGCGCTTCACGACGGTTGCGAACTGGCTGCAGATCCCGAGCATCAAACCCGAGGCCGAAGCAGAGAAAGCGAAGGGCGCGCGCCTCACCGACGCGGAGCTAAAGGAGCTTCGCCGGCGCGCCGAGCTCGCCCGCGCCTGGCTGGAGCGGTGGGCCCCCGACGAAGCGAAATTCGAAGTCCAGGAGACGACACCGCCGGTGGAACTCACGCCCGAGCAGCGTCGATACCTCTTCGCCATCAAAGCACTGATCGGCACAGTCCACGATGCGGACAAGATGCAGAACGAGCTGTACGAGCTTGCGAAGAAAGTCGGCTTGGTGAATGCGGACGGGAAGCCTTCACGAGACGCGTTTGCGGCGATTTACCTCGCCTTCATCGGCAAGCCGAACGGACCGCGAGCGGGCTGGCTGCTTCTCTCGATCGAACCCGACCGGGTGCGCCGGCGCCTCGACGACCTGGGTCGTGCCGCGTGAACGGAAAGCTTCCCGTCGCGATCCTCTGGCACATGCACCAGCCGTACTACAAGCATCCGCAGACGAGCGAGTTCGTCCTGCCCTGGGTGCGCCTGCACGCATCGAAGGACTACCTGCACATGGCGCGGCTGCTTCAGGAGTTCCCGCGCGTGAAGGTGAACTTCACGATGGTCCCGAGCCTGCGCGATCAGCTCGAGGACTACGCGCGCGGCGCCGACGACGAGGACACACGGCTCACGATGCGCACGGTGGACGGCGTCCTCGCCGGAGAGGAGCGCGCGCACATCCTCCGGCGGTTCTTCTCGATCCATCACGGCAACGTCATCCACCGCTATCACGAATACCGCCGCCTCCTGCAGATCGCGATGGCGACCGGAGACCGGCACGAGCTGCTCTCTGATGATTACTTCGTCGATCTCGCGCTCTGGTTCAATCTCGCGTGGATCGACCCGGACGACATACGTGCGGATCAGCGTCTCGTCGAGCTCGCCGACAAGGGCGCGCGCTTCACGCGCGAGGACGTACGGTACGTCATCGGGCGCCAGCGCTTCATGGCATCAGGCGTCCCGCACCTCTACCACCGGCTCGAGCGCGACGGCCAGGTCGAGATCCTGACGACGCCCTATTACCACCCGATCCTGCCGCTGATCATCGACGACCGCTCCGCGCTGCGGTCGGATCCGAACGCGCAGCTCCCGGAGACGCCGTTCGCGTATCCGGACGACGCCGCGTTCCAGCTCGAGGAGGCGGTCTCGTCGCACGAGCGCGCATTCGGGCAAAAGCCCCGCGGGGTGTGGCCGTCGGAAGGCGCGGTCTCCCCGGAGGCCGCCGACGCGATCCGCAAGGCGGGTCTCTCATGGTTCGCGTCGGATGAAGGTGTGCTCGCGCGATCTGTCGACATCGAGCTTCGGCGCGACGAGGTCGGCGCGCTCCTGGAGCCAGCGCTGCTCTACCGCCCGTATCGTCTCGCCAACGGCGCGACGGTCATCTTCCGCGACCGCGAGCTCAGCGACCGCATCGGCTTCGTCTACGGCGACATGAAGCCCGACGACGCGGTCGCCGACATGATCGCGAAGCTCGAGCGCGCGCGCGACCGTCTGCCGGACGACGGCGGTTCGTATGTCGCTTCGATCATCCTCGACGGCGAGAACGCGTGGGAGCAGTACCCCAACAACGGCAACGATTTCCTGCGGGCGCTCTACGGCAAGCTCGATGCGGACGATCGCTTCGAGACGGTGCGGATCTCGGACTTCTTGGAGAAATCGCCGGCGACCGTCGAGCTGCCGCGGCTCCACACCGGATCCTGGATCGAGGCGAACCTTCGCGTCTGGACCGGCGAGCCCGCGCACGTCCGCGCGTGGAGTGCGCTCGGGCGCACGCGCCGCTTCGCCCAGGAGCAGTGGGGCTCGCTCCGCTACATGCCCAAGAGCGTTCGGCAGCCGCTGATGGTGGCCGAAGGCAGCGACTGGTTCTGGTGGTATTCGAGCCGCAACTCGTCGCCGGAAGACGGGGTCTTCGACGAGCTCTTCCGGGCGAATCTCGAGGTCGTCTGGTGGTTCGCCGGCGCCGAGCCGCCGGAAGACATCCGCAGCCCGCTCATGGACCCGCAGCGGCTCGCCGCGTCCGCCAACCGTCCGAGTGTCATGCTTCCGGGGACCGGTGAGCGATACGGCTAGCGCGGGGCGGATCCTTCCGGGCGGGCTCGGCTATTTGCGGCCGCCCGCCGAGATCGAGCTGAGTGCGTACGGCGTCGACCTCCGAGGCCTTCGCGTGGCCGACATCGGCGCGGGCGAAGGCCGGCTCGCGTTGGGCGCCGCTCGCGTCGCGGATTCCGTCCTCGCCATCGACCCGGATCGCGGCGCGCTCGCGCGCGGGCGAGCAGAGGCCCGTCGTCAGGGTGTTTCGAACGTGAAGTTCAGCGAAGGAGCCGCGCAGTCGCTGCGACAGGCGGACGCGTCGTTCGACGTGGTGATCTTCTCGTGGACGCTCTGATGAGTTGCGCGCAAGGGCATGGTCGATGCCCTCCAGGAGGCACACCGGATCCTCGTCGACCGAGGCGCCTTCGTCGACGCGCGTCCTGATTCGCGAGTCCAGGCGCGCGTCCGCTCCGGCGGCGCTCGCGGGCGCGTCGTAGGAACGATCGGTACACAGCGGCCCACCAAAACGGATGATCAGCTCTCCGACCGAGCGATACACGACGTCCTCCGCCGAAAGCTCTTCCGGTCGCGCCGGCGCGGTCGACTGTGGCACGCGATCCCCTTCGAGGATTCCGCCGAGCTAAACGATTACCTCACCGATCACCTGCGTTTCTCGCGACGAGTGGAATGGCTCGCGCCCGCGACGCGCCGCACGACCCCGCTCTTCGTCGAGCGTGCGGTGCGTTTCGAGATTCTGGAGAAGAGCCGGCAAGGCGTCTAACTCCCGATCAGATGCCATACCCGTGCGCCGCGCACGGAGAGTCAAAGGTGATCGCGTCGCGTTTTCTGCCGTCGCAAGGTCGCTCCGCACGGTCCTCCTATCTGTAGATCAGCCCGCCTTTGGCTG
>JALYLL010000395.1 GCA_030774255.1 Chloroflexota bacterium
CGATTGACCGCTCGCTGAACTCCTCTTCCTCGAGTTGCTCGCGAAGGAGCGCGCGGGCGTAGTCGTCGCCGTTGGCTAGCGCGCGCGTCGCGATCGCGTGGAGCTCGGCGATCGTGTAGCCGAATCGCCGCTCGAGGTCATTCACCGCGACAGACTAGGGACAGACGGACGATCCCCACGTTAGATCGAGCGCGTAGTCCGCCGGAGTTCCTTTGCGGCTATTGAAGTACTGGAGGACCGCCCAAAAGTCGCCCTTCCGGTAGCAGGCCAGGTAACCGATCACCGGTCCGCCCCAGTCGGTGAGGGGCTTGTCTGACACGAGGCTCCAACCGTGTCGACCGAGCTCTAAGTCATAGAACGACCGGATTTCCGGATACGAAAGACTTGCCTCGTACTCGGTCCCGAATGTTGCCTGACCCGGCTTGTGTGAAGACTGTTGCCTCATAAGCCGCGCACCTGCCGGTGCGCTGACCGGCCCCGACTCCGCCGCGAGCGCAGTCGCCGCGCGAGCTGCCGGCGCATCAGTCACGAAGTACGCAACCAGCAGAACGACAACCAGAACAACACCGCTCAACAGCGGCCGGCGCTCTACCGCTCTCGCCAAACGCACGCCCTCTGGAAAGCTGCTCCAGCCTTCCGTCGAACTGCCACGCATAGATTTGAGGCTAAGCGGCTACCAACCCCCGGCTACCACTTACACGAGATTTGCGACCGGTCCGATCACCGCTAGCTGGGGCCTGCGAGCCGGGCGACCGTGTAGCCGAGACGCCGCTCGAGATCCTTCACATCACTCCATCACGCCGGACCGCCGCGGCAAGAGTCGAGGGAGTCCATCCGCGGGAGGAATGGCGCCTCGCCCGCTCGTCGGCCTCGAGAATTCTGCGGATAACGCTCTCGCGCTGCACACGCGAGAGCGGTCGCAGCTTCGCGAGGACGCTCCCGGTGACCTTCTCGAGCTCGTCGGTAGTCAAGAGGTTGGCGACGTGAGGAGTGTAAACACCATGGATACCGTCGTTTACCGCTGATCCGCTGGCCGAACCTCGGGCGCGATCCCTGCTGCATCGAGCTCGCCCTTCGTGCAGATGTGCGAGCCCGCATCGTTGAAGCGGTGAGGCGAGCCGCCCGCTTGCGCCGCACGAGTCGAGTCGTAGCACGACCAATGTGTCGTGTCGCTGCCCGTGGCTCCGCCGCAAGCGGTGAGCGCGAGAGCGAGCGCGAGAAGGGCCTTCATTCGCCATGCCATGCCCCCGGCCGCTGAAACGGCGCGGGGGCTTTCTATTTCCTTGTCTCCAAGCTACACCTGCGGCCAACGTGGCTGAACCGGCACCGAAGCGCGGCAAACTGGCTGCGGTGTTAGCGACGCAACGCGCCGCGCTGTATCCGGCGGTGCTTCTACTTGGGACGATTGTCTTGCTGGCGTTGGGGGCGGGCTATGCGTCCCTGGCCGGTGCATCGTCGGCAGTGCCGTTGGTCCAACTCCTTCTCGCCGTCGCCTCGTGGCCTCTTGTCTTCCTCGTCGTCGTGCTGGCCCTTGGAATCCGTTACGGACCAGAGATCAGCGGTGTCTTGGCACGAGTCTCAAAGGTTTGGATACCGGGCGTTGGGCTCGAGGCTGTTCAGCCCGCGCCGGCCCCACCCAAGCCAGCTGAGCCTGGCGGCGAAGTCGAGAAAGAGCCGAGCAGCTCAACGGACAAACGCCCTGATGACACTGCGGAGCGAATCCTTCACCAGCAACGGGCTCGAGTCTTCTGGTACCTGCATTACCTGAATCTCTTCCTGCTGCCGATGACGCAAGCGGTCCTTAGCTGGCTCGATCAAGCGGGCCGCGACGTGAGCCACGCGGAATTTGAGAGCACTTGGGGAGCGACCATCCCTGAGGCAAACCGTGCGGCGACGATCGACGCCCTCGCCCGCCACTACCTGATTGAGGTGAACGGGCCCCTCATGGCTATTACCCCTTGGGGTCGCACCTTCCTTGCTTTTCGCGCGGGCACGTTTCGCCCGCTACGCGATTACCCGGGTGATGACGTTCCGCTCGCGATCGCCCTGCCTCATTGATGGTGGCTGACGGACAAATTGACGGACTAACTGCCCATACGGAGGCCGACGGGTGTGGACGTTTGTGGAGTGAATGCCGCATGTGTGGACGGTCGTGGACCCCATGCGTGACGTTCACATCGCAGAGGTCGCTGGTTCGAATCCAGCACAGCCCACAGGAAATACTCGCTTTTGGCGTCGGCGTGCGGAACTTGACGCCCAATCTGACCCCCAATGAGGAAGCCATTCGCCTGGACGCATCGTCCGGCGCGTCGCGAAGGGCGCGATGGGTATGTGGACCGAGGTCGATTTTCCGAACGGCGATCAACGGTTTGAGGCAATCTGACGACAAATGCAGCGACCCACCCTGTTTCTGACAGTTGGGTTGCCCGGCACCGGCAAGACGACGGCCGCGCGCCTCATCGAAGCGGAGCACCATGCCCTTCGGCTTACCAAAGACGAGTGGATGAAGGCGCTCTTCGGCCCGGAGAATCCACCCTCAGCTTCAGACGTGATCGAGGGTCGCCTTGTCCGGCTGGGCATGCGCGCTCTGGAGCTCGGGACCAACGTTGTGCTCGATTTCGGTCTCTGGAGTCGCGACGAACGATCAGCCCTCAGGCAAGCGGCTGCCGACGTCGGGGCCTCGGTCGTGATGTGCTACTTCGAACTCGCTCCCGACGAACAACGGAACCGTCTCGATCAGCGCTTGGCCGCGGCTGCTCATGAGACTTGGCCTATGTCCGACGAGGAGCTCGCTGGGTTCGCGGTGAAGTTCGACATCCCTAGCGCGGCCGAGCTCGACGGGAGTGAGCCTGTTGGCCAACCGCCTGATGGCTTCGCGAACTGGGGCGAATGGAGGCGACATCGATGGCCGCCATCAGTTCAGTGACTATTCGCTCTGGTGGGCAAGCCTCGCACTTGTCGCCTTTCAGTTCAACGGGACCGAACTTTTTGGATTCGAGCATCTAGACAACCCTCCATCGCGGCGTCTGGAGATCGATTTCGGCGGGCTCCGGAGGGAGCACGCCTCAGCCGGCTTGCGGCCCGCCTTCCGGAAAGGCGCCGAGCTGCATAAGCATGCGCAAGTCGTCCCGGACAGCCCAATGCTCGGCGATCTTGTCGTCGACGACTCGGTAGATTCGCACGCTCTGCCAGGACACTGCTTTGCCAGTTGGCGCGATCGCTCCTCCCCAAGGCACGTGAAGGATTTCGCCTGTGTGGGTGCCGGTTGAGGTGATGAGTTGGACTACCAGGTCGCCCTCCGCGATTTCTTGATCGACGCTCTGTCGGCCATCCGGAAAGGCGGCGCGGACGTACTTGATGATCCGCCGCATGTCTTCGATGCCGCGTTTGCCTGATACGTGGTTCAGGAAGTCTGGAGCTAGGTAGCAGTCCGCCGCCCCGAGATCGCCCTCATCGAACGCTTCGTGGTTAAAGCGGCGCACCAGAGCTTTGTTCCCTTCGAGAGACATGGATTGCACCCCCCTTGCACGTGAGCCGTCCTACCTCCTGGGGGTTGTGGATTCCACGCGACTCAACCTGCGGGAGGCACTCGCGAAGCCTACGCCCGACGAGGGGTGGACGCCGTCCGGAACACACCCCAGCTTCCATCGTCGCGTTGGAACTGGTCCTCTCTTGCCTCAAGCCCGTGGCAGCCTCCTTAACCGACACTCTCGAAGGCTCTCCATGACTCCACGCCCTCTACCGTAATTTCGTGTGAGGTCGTCACCGTTGCGCCGTCTCCAGCACAGCCCACACGAAGTACGCGCGCGTTTCTGGCGTGCCGTGTAATCACCTGGGATACAGAAATGCGCGTCCTCGTCCGCCTCTCGAACACCTGATGGCCGGTTCGGATCTCGAAACGGTCGCCGCCGGGCGGGTACCCTGTCGCAATAACGAGCTCGTTGCGGGTGATCCTCGAAATCGGTCCCAAGCGCAAGGTCGTGGCCGGTGCAATGGACTGGCCCGGCCTCGATCGTTGGGGCACCTCGGAGCCCGATGCGGTGGCCAGGCTGTTGTCATACCTCCCGCGCTACGCAGGCGTCGCCGAGCGGGCCGGCCTCGCGATCGCGTTCAAGCGTGCCGGCGGGGTCAAGGTTGTCGAGCGCGTGCCCGGCTCGAGCTCGACCGATTGGTGGGGCATCGCCCACGTGCCGTCGCAGACCGAGGCCGAGGTGTTGTCAACGAACGACCTGGATCGTCGTCTCGACCTGCTGCACGCGTCCTGGGACTATTTCCACGACGTTGCCGCCCGAGTCTCCAAGAAGCTCGAGAAGGGCGCGCGCGGTGGTGGTCGCGAGCGCGACGAGATCATCCGACACGTGTACGGATCTGAGCGCCACCTCTGGTGGCGCAAGGTCGGCCTGCGCGCAGAGGACGGCGTCGCACTGACGCCCAAGGAGCTCGCGACGTATCGGCGGCAATACGTCGACGCGATCCGCGCCTACAACGCCGAGGGCAAGAAGGCGCGGACCTGGCCGATCCAATTCCTCATCCGCCGTACCGCCCACCACGTCATGGACCACGCATGGGAGATGGAGGACCGGGACCGCTAGTCGCCCCCGATCGAGCACGGTCACGGGTAGCGACGCCCGTGCTCCTGCGAGCGCACGGTGTGGACGCGGTCGAATACGCGAATGTCGCCGACTGAGCGCGACGCTAGCTGTAGCGGACGCCTTTGAGCTCGATCCAGCCGTCCTCGTGCGTGTGCGCAGGATCGTGGTGCGTGAAATGGATCAGCCCGCCCTGATCGTTCCAGACGTACTCGCCATGCACGATGACGTCGTCCCCAACCGCGACCGGGACGCGTTTGCCGATGTCCACGTTGTTGTCGATGAGAAGCGTCTGCTTCGATCCGTTGACCTGCACGATGAAGCGCTGATGTGTCCCCGATGGGCCGGTGTCATCGGAGAGCAGGCGCGTGACTGCGCCGTCCGCTGTGACCTGGATGCCGGAGCGATGATCCGCGAAGGCACGGTCGACCGTCGTGTTCCCCGCGACGACCGCGCCGCACGCCGAGGTGAGAACGGCGAAAAGGAGGAGGACGCGAAGCGCTATGAGCGCGGAACGCTGTCGCCCAGGTGCGTTCAGTGCGGTTCGAAAGCGTTGAGGAAGAGGCCGGCCGCGATCAGAAGCGCGAGCGCGATCACGACGACGACGGCCATGCGCCGGAAATCCTTTGTGACGTATCCGCGTTCCCACGCGGCCGCGCGCTCGAGAGCTGCCGAAGGGGCGCCGACGGCGCGTGAGGTCCCGCTGCGCGATCCGTACCGCGTCGTCCGCGCGGTGGCGGCCGGACGCGATGGCTGCTCGCGCTCGGAAGTTGCCGGACGCGGCGCCGATGCCCGGCGGGATGCCTCGACGGCCCGGCGGGAGCGCGCGCGTACGCGGTGCTTCTTTGCCACGGAAAGACGAGGATACCCGACCCCGTATGCTCCGCCGCGAATGCCCCTCGATGCGCAAACCCTTTCCACGGCTGTGGTCGTGCTCGCCGTGGTCGTCGTCCTGCTGGCCCTCTGGGTCGCCTGGCTGCAGCTTTCCGACGCCGTTCTGCGCCGGCGGCTGCGCCGACTCATCGGTGACGGCGAGGGTCTCGGGCTGGACGAGCTCCTGGACAAGCAGTTTGGGCGCCTCGACACCGTCGCCGAGCGGGTTGAGGCCCTGAACCGGCTGCACCACGAGCTCGAGGCGCTCCTGCAGCAGAGCATCCAGAAGGTCGGCGTCATCCGGTTCAACCCGTTCGCCGACACTGGCGGTGACCAATCCTTCGCGGTCGCGCTTCTGGACGCACAGGGCAACGGCGTCGTGCTCTCGAGTCTCCACGGGCGGGCCGATACCCGCATCTTCGCCAAGCAGGTGCAGGCCGGACGGTCGAAGCACGCCTTGTCCGACGAGGAGCAGGACGCGATCCGCAAGGCCCTTTCCCCGGCAGGCGCGTGACCGGCGCGACGAGGCAGCCGGAAGAGCGCGCCCTCGCCATCGTCAACCCGGTCGCCGGGAACGGTGCTGGCGAACAGATCGCCTCGCGCATCGCGCGGGAGTTCCGCGACCAGGGCATGCGGGTCGACGTCATCCAAACCCCTGCGCCTGGCGAAGCGGCGCGACTCGCGCGTGAGGGCGCCGCGGACGGGTACCGCGTGATCATTGCGGCCGGCGGTGACGGGACCGCGAATGAGATCGCGAACGGGATCGCCGGCAGCGGCGCCGCCCTCGCGCTCTATCCCATCGGGTCGGGGAACGATTTCGCGCGCGCGCTGGGCTACCCGCGTCGCCGGCGTGACGTGCCGCGTTTCATCCGCGATGCGCGCCGGCGGACCATCGACGTCGGCGAGGTGAACGGTCGGGTCTTCGTGAATTCGGCCGGCGTCGGGATCGACGGCCACGTCGCGCAACGCATCGCTGCGACCTCGCGCGTGGCTGGCAAGACCCTCGGCTACTTCGC
>JALYLL010000396.1 GCA_030774255.1 Chloroflexota bacterium
AGAGATGGTCGCCCCCGGCGAGCGTTACTCGGTGGAGCAACGCACCGCCGAGATCGAGGCGCTCGTCGCGGCGCAGGAGCGGGTGAGCTTCGCTACCCTCCTCGGCGACGCGGCCACGATCGGCTTCGCGGTCGTCACCTTCATCGCCCTGCTCGACCTCTATCGGCGCGGCGTCATCGACCTGGCGCAGGACGAGCTCTTCGCGGACATCGTGATCACGAGGAGGGAAGCCACATCCGCTCAGATCTAGCCAACGCCATCGAAGCCATCCTCTTCGTCGCCGAGAAGCCGGTGACGAGGAGCGAGCTCGGACGCATCGCCGGCGGGACGCCGCGCGCCGTGGAGAACGCCCTCGCCGAGCTCGGCGCGACGTACGAGGGAACCGGCCTTCGGCTCCAGCGCTCGGGCGACGAGTGGCAGATTGTGACGGCGCCGCAGCACGCCCCGCAGGTCGCGGCCTATCTCGGCGCGGACCGCCTGCGGCTTTCGCCGGCCTCATTGGAGACCCTGTCGGTGGTCGCCTACCGGCAGCCGGTAACGCGCGCCGAGGTCGAGGCAATTCGCGGCGTCAACTGCGATCAGACCTTCTACACGCTCGCGTCGCGGCGGCTCATCGAGGAGCGGGGTCGCAAAGAGGCCCCCGGTCGCCCCATCCTGTACGGAACGACATGGGAGTTCCTCGAATGCTTCGGCCTCCAAAGCCTCGACGACCTGCCGCGCGCGCTGAGCCCGGAAGGCTCGCTCGTGCTGGAAGCAGGGGCAGGGGCCCCTGGGCGCGAAGCGCCGAGCCCGAGCGAGCCGGCTTGATCCGGCTGCAGAAGGTGCTCGCCGATCGCGGGGTGGCGTCGCGGCGCGCGGCGGAGGAGCTCATGCGCGAGGGGCGCGTCCGCGTCGGTGGCGAGGTCGTTCGCGAGATGGGCAGCAAGGTCCCCCCCGACGCGCGCATCGAGGTCGACGGTCACGCCGTCGCGCCGCCCGCACCGCATCGGTATGTCGTGCTCAACAAACCTCGCGGGATCGTCTCGACGGCTCGCGACGAGCGGGGGCGGTCGACGGTCGTGGAGCTCATAGGCGCGCGCGAGCGTCTTTATCCGGTGGGTCGTCTCGACGAGGACTCGGAGGGCCTCGTGCTTCTCACAAATGACGGCGCGTGGGCCGAGCGCGTACTGCATCCGCGATATGGCCACGAGCGCGAGTACGAGGTGAGCGTCGCGGGTCCAGTGCCGGCCGCGTCGGTCGCCGCGCTCCGCCGCGGCATCGCTCTCGAAGAGGGAATGGCTCGCGCGGCGCGCGTCACGGTGGCCGGCGGCTCGCGCGGCTCGACCGTCCGCATGGTTCTCAACACCGGATGGAAGCGACAGGTGCGTCGCATGTGCGCCGCTGTTGGCCTGCGCGTGCTGCGACTTCGGCGGGTGCGCCTCGGTCCGCTCGAGCTCGGCCGCCTCCGGCCGGGCGCGTGGCGCGAGCTCACGTCGCGCGAGATCCGCGCGCTCGGAGGCACTTAGTGCCGCGTCCCGGAATCCGTAGGCAGCTCCATCGGCCCTGCACCGCCGATGCCGGTGTCGCCTTCGTCCGCGCGCTCGGTTACGTATCGCCAGATACGCTCCCTCGCGTGCTCCTCGGCTCCTGGGCCTCGGCGTCCAGGGCCGCGGATCTGCATACGTCTTCCGGGACGCGCCACTAGTGGCCACGCCGCGCACCGTCGCGATCGACGGACCGGCCGGGGCGGGGAAGAGCACGATCGGCGCGCTCGTCGCGGAGCGCCTGGGCTACACCTTTCTCGACACGGGCGCGATGTACCGCGCGGTCGCGCTCGCCGCGCTGCGACGGGGCATCGATTCCAACGACGCCGGGCGACTCGCTGCGCTCGCGCGTCAGATTCGGATCGCGATCGGACCGCCGACCGTCCGCGACGGACGCGCATACACCGTGCTGCTCGACGGTGCCGACGTGACGTGGGCGCTTCGCGGCGACGACGTCGACCGCATCGTGTCACAGGTCGCGCGCATCCCGCAGGTCCGAGACGCGATGGTCGAGCAGCAGCGGGAAATCGCGAAGCGAGGGCGGATCGTGATGGTCGGGCGCGACATCGGGACGGTCGTGCTGCCCGAGGCGGAGCGCAAGGTCTTCCTGACCGCGTCAGCCGCCGAGCGCGCGCGTAGACGGGAAGAGGAACTCGCCGCCCGCGGCGATAAGCGCTCGCGCCAGGACCTCCTCACCGAGATCCTTCGGCGGGACGAGCTGGACAGCAAACGCACCGTCGCGCCTCTCAAGGCTGCGAGCGACGCGATACTCGTCGAGACAGACGGTCTCTCGGTCGGCGAAGCGCTCGATCGCGTTCTGCAGGTCACGCGCTCCTGACCACCGTCACCGCGACACCGGTCCTTCCCGAGGAGCGCCTCTGGATCTGGCGCATCGGGTTTCCGCCCGTTCGCGCTCTCGCGGCGCTCCTCGCGCCGTGGCGCCTCGAGGGCGCCGAGAACATCCCGCGAAGCGGCGGCTACATCCTCGTCGCCAATCACATCAACTGGAAAGACCCGCCATGGATCGAGTTCGCGCTCGGTCACGCGATCCGGTACCTGGGTAAGCAAGAGCTCTTCGAGACGCCGGTCATCGGCTTCCTTCTGCGCGGGATCGGAGCGTTTCCGGTACGACGCGGCGAGGCGGATCGCGGCGCGTTGCGGATGGCCCTCGCGGTCCTCGCCGCGGGCCAGCCGCTCGGCTTCTTTGTCGAGGGGCATCGCAGCGAATCCGGGCAGCTCATCCGTGGACGTCCAGGTGTCGGCTACGTCGCGCAGCGTTCCAACGCCCCGATCATCCCAGTCGCGGTCAGCGGAACGCGTCGCGCGCGGCTCGGAGCGTTCTGGCGCCGCGACATCGTCATCCGCATGGGCAAGCCATTCCGTGTCGCGGACCTCAACATGCAGACCGACGACCAGCAAGCGCTCGTCGACGCGATCATGCGTCGCATTGCGGCGCTCATGCCACCCGAGCAACGGGGTGTGTACCGCTAAACGACCCGTACACTTGATGTCGTGGAAGTGCTCCTCGCGCGCGAGAACGGGTTCTGTTTCGGGGTCAAAAAAGCGGTCGAGTTGACCGAGGCCGCGGCAGAGACCGGCCGTCCGGTCCACAACCTGGGGCAGGTGGTGCATAACCCCAAGATCAGCGAGCGGCTCGGCGCGCTCGGCGTCAAAGTGATCAAGGATCCGTCCGAGGCGTCTGAGGGCATCGTCGTCATCCGCGCACACGGCGTCCCGCCGGAGATGCGCGCGAAGATCGAGGCGCAGGGCCTCGAATGCATCGATGCGACGTGCTCCCTCGTGCTCCGCGCGCAGCGCTTCACGAAGCAGCTTGCGGACGAGGGCTACAAGGTGATCATCCTCGGCACGCCGGAGCATCCCGAGGTCATTGGCCTCCTCGGCTTCGCGCCTGGCGCGACGGTCGTCGAAACGAAGGAAGAGTGGGAGAAGCTCCCGCGGATGAAAAAGGCGGGTGTCGTCTCGCAGTCGACGCAGCCGCCCTGGGCCTTCAAGGATCTCGTCTCGCACATTTCTGAGATCTCCCAGGAGACGAAGGTCTTCAACACCGTCTGCCCGGTCACCGTGAAGCGGCAGCACGCCGCGAGCGAGCTTGCCGGGCAGGTGAACACGATCATCGTCGTCGGCGGGAAGAACTCCGCGAACACTCGCGAGCTCGTGAACCTCGCGAAGATGCAGGGCCGTAACGCGTATCACATCGAGAACGCGGACGAGCTTCAGTCGGAGTGGATTCGCGGCGAAGCCCGCGTCGGCCTGATCGGCGGCTGCTCGAC
>JALYLL010000397.1 GCA_030774255.1 Chloroflexota bacterium
GCGGGCACCGCCTTCCTCCGGGATGCCGAGGGAAATCGGACGACGTTCCCGTTCGACTTGTGGAATGGCGAATCGTTCCTGTCGCAGCTCTCCGAACCGCACCGGTTTCCGCTCCTGAGCGCGCTGCGGAGCGTCATGGTCCGCTGGCGCTTCTATCACCATTTCCGGACGGATCTCGACGCGCCGGTCCGGAGACCCCAGGCGGGCGTGCGCACGCCAGCTCTCGCGCATGACGGGAAGGACCTCGCGGCCGCTCTCATGACCATCCAGGAGATCGGGGACCGCCCTCTGCTACACGAGGCAGTGGAGCGTGCGTTCCCCGGCGCGAAGCTCGAGCTCCACTCGGACCGCGGCAGCTTCAGCTTTCGCCTGGCCATGCCGGGCCTGTTCCGACCCCTCGAGGTGGCGGAGCTATCGGACGGAACGCTGCGTTATCTGTGTCTG
The DNA here is from genome assembly GCA_030774255.1 of Chloroflexota bacterium. Lineage (GTDB taxonomy): Bacteria > Chloroflexota > Limnocylindria > P2-11E > P2-11E > 3-1-20CM-2-70-9. The sequence continues at coordinate 445 of JALYLL010000397.1, forward strand.
GTCGCGGCCCTCCTATCTCCGCGTACGCCCCCGTTCCTGGCGCTCAACGAGCCCGAAACCAGCCTCCACTCGGATCTGTTGCCGGCGCTCGCCGAGCTGATCGCGGATGCCGGTGAGCGCGGCCAGATCCTGGTCACGACGCATGCCGAGGCGCTCGCGACCGCGCTCGAGAGGCGTCGCGACACCTTGGCCGTGCGACTCTCCAAACGAGACGGCGCAACGGTCGTGGTCGAGGACTGAGGAGGGGATCCTCGGTAGGGACAGCGGTTGACCGGTCGCGCACTATCACCTGGGGTGGACCTCACACGGATCGCCGATTACCTGGTCGAGCATCCGCTCTTCGCCTGCCTGGGCCCGAACGACCGACTTGCCCTCGCAGCGCGGATGCGGTCTCGCCACTTCGCGCGCGATGAGGTCATCTTCCACCGTGAAGACGAGGCCGGACAGGTGTTCCTGATCGTTGCGGGAACCGTGAAGGTCTCGGTCCCTGACGAAACCGGGCGAGAGGTCGTGATCGCCCTCGAGCGCGGCGGAGATGTGTTCGGCGAGCTGGCGCTTTTCGACGACGCGCCTCGCTCGGCGACCGTGACAGCGGTGACCGAGACATCGGCTCTCGCCCTTGGACACCTGGATTTCATCTCGGTCCTCGAGCGCAACCCCGACGCGATGCGGAAGATGCTCGGCCTGCTCGTGAAGACGGTACGGCGGAGCACCGGGCATGTGGAGGATCTGGTCTTCCTGGATCTGCCCGGCCGCGTGGCGAAATGCCTGCTCGACATCTCTGATGCGGCAGGTTCAGACAGCGTCGACCTTACCCAAGAGGACATCGCGGGATTCGTCGGGGCGGCCCGCGTGTCGGTGAATCGCGTGCTCGCCGACTTCGAGCACCGCCAGGCCATCACGGTCGGCAGACGTCACATCGAGATCGCCGATCGCGAAGCACTCAGGCGGGAGATCCACTACTAAAGAGGAAGCGGCCCCTCACGGGGCCGCTTCCTCGATTCGAACGAGTTGTCGTTCAGCTCGGGACGTCTGGCTCGTGGTGCTGCGTAGCGGTCCCACCGTCGTCGGGGAGCGTGGCTGAGTCGGGGTTGAACGCGTGGCTCGCGTCTTCAGCCTGGTCGGAGCTCCAGTTTGGATCGGTCGAGTACTGGCTGACCTCTCCCTCAGTGAGGAAGGCGTCCGAACGGCTTGCCGCGATCGCGTGGCTCTGATCCTCGATAGCGTCCGAGGTCGGTGCGGCGTCTCCGCCGAGGTACGTGCGTGCGCTCGCCGGGTTCTCAGGGTCCGCAATGCTCGATGCGGTAGCCCCTGAGGCTCCCTGGTCGCGGAACGCGAACTCTTCGGGAGTTCCCTCGATCGGAGCTACCTGTCCGCCGGCGGCGACATCCGCCGAGCGTGTTGCCGCGAACGCGTGGCTCTGGTCTTCCATGGCGTCCGACGTCGAAGCCGTCTGGCCGCCCGTGAACGTGCGCGCGCTCGCCGCGTTGTCAGGGTCGCCGATGTTCGATGCGGTCGCCGCCGACGCTCCCTGATCGCGTGATGCCGCGAACGCGTGACTCTGATCTTCCATCGTGTCCGAGGTCGAGGCGGCCTCGCCGCCCGTGAACGTGCGTGCGCTCGCCGCGTTGTCAGGGTCGCCAATGTTCGATGCGGTCGCCGCCGACGCGCCCTGCTCGCCGACGTATCCGCGAGCGTTCAACGGGTTGTCGGGGTCACCGATCATCGATCCGCGCGACGAAGAGGCAACATCGGCCGACTGGCCTGCAAGACCGCCGTGCTCCGGGTAGGTGGCACCATACCCAACGCTTGAGCCGCCGACGTCCGCCGAACGGCTGGCAGCGAACGATTGGCTCTGCCCTTCCAGAGCGTCTGACGTCGGGGCCGACTGCCCGCCGATGTAGGTGCGTGCGCTCGCCGGGTTGTCGGGGTCCGCGATGACGGACGATCCGCTCGTGCCGAGCAGAGGATCGCCGACCGACGTGTTGTCGCCAACGATGCCGGGGTCGAATGCCGGCGTGTTCCCACCAGCGGAGTCGTTAATGACCAGCCTGGTCGCGCCGGATGTGCTCCCCCCGTCGATGGACGCGGTGCCCGCTCCGGAGGTGAGATCGCCACCGATCGACGCCCGACTCGCGAGACTGTCGCCGCCGAACGAGAACGTCTTGCTCATTCGCTGGTCGATTCCGAGGGACGTCAGCTTGTTCGCATCGCCGCTGCGTAGCGCGGCAACCTCGCTGTCAGTGAGCTTGAAACCGCGAAGCGCTGCTTCGGGGTTCGACTGCAGCTGACGTCGGAATGCCGCGTCGCTGATCGCACGCTGGATAACTCTCTCAAGGTTCTTGCTCATACCTGCTCCTTTTCACCGTTTTGCTTGCGGTGAAATCTGCGCCTCGTGCGTCTACGACTCGTCGCCGTACGTCACTCCGTCGGTGTGATCTACCTAACCGTTGCCCTCCCTCCGCGGCTCGTGCCTCACTCGAGCTCCGGCATCTGGACCGGTTCTCCCCGCGGGCGACAGACCCCGCAGTGGATGGCGTCTTCG
>JALYLL010000398.1 GCA_030774255.1 Chloroflexota bacterium
CGCGCGAAAAGATCCGCGCGTGGTTCAAGCGCGCGCAGCGCGACGAGAACGTCACGCATGGCAAGGAGCTTCTCGACAAGGAGCTCAAACGGATCTCCCAGCGCGAGCTCGGAGACATCTCCGACGACGACCTCCGTCGCGTGACCGAAGCGCTCAACCTTCACGATGTCGACACGCTGTTCGCGTCGCTCGGCTACGGCGCGCTCACTGCCGCGCAGGTCGTCACACGTCTGGGCATCACCGACGACACGCAGCTCGCGATACCCGAGGTCGCGCCGCCGCTCCCGCCAGACACATCACGCGGCGGCGTGAACGTGAAGGGCGTCGGCGATCTCTTGATCCGCTTCGGCGTCTGCTGCAACCCGGTGCCCGGCGACAAGATCGTCGGCTACATCACGCGCGGTCGCGGCGTCACCGTTCACCGCGCCGATTGCTCGAACGTGAAGGGCAGCGCCGACAAGGAGCGCTTCGTCGACGTGGAGTGGGAGCGCTCGACCACGCGGACGTATCCGGTCGCGATCCGCATCGAAGGCTGGGACCGGGACGGGTTCCTGCGCGACGTCGCCGCAGTGATCAGCGAGAACCAGGTGCAGCTCCTCGCGCTCTCGGCGCAGGCCAATCCCAACAAGACGGCCACCGTGAACGCGACCTTGCAGGTCACGAGCGTCGAGCAGCTCTCGCGCGTGCTCGCGAAGCTCGAGGGTGTGCGCGACGTGTTCAGCGTGCATCGCGACGGCCGCTAGGCGCCAGTGGCGAGAGCTCGCTGTATCGATTCCGCCCTCGCGTTGGCGCCGCTGATCCAGAGCGCCACCGTTTTTCCCCGCAACTGGTCCCGTAACTTCCAAGCCGCGGCTGTCGCCGCCGCGCCCGCACCCTCGGCGAGCTGGTGACCGGCCACCAGTAGGAGTCGCATCGCGCGGTAGAGCTCCTCATCGGTCACGAGAACGAAATCATCGAGGAGATCGATGAGGATGCGCTGGGGTAGTTCGAACGAGCTCCGGGTTGCGAGACCTTCGGCGAACGTCCGGATGGGGCCGCCCTCACGCGGTCGACGATCACGCCAGCTGAGATACGCCGCGGGCGCGCCTTCCGATTGCACTCCAATGACGCGCACGTCTGGTCGGAGCCGCTTCGCCACGATGCATGCGCCTGCGGCACCGCTGCCGCCCCCGACGGGCACGATGAGGACCTCGACGTCGGGCCGCTCCTCGAGAACCTCGAGGGCCGCGGTTGCCACACCCGCGATCAGGTACGGCTCATTGCCCGAGTGGACATAGCGAGTCCCCTCTGCGGCGGCCCGCCGCTCGCATTCCTCGCGAGCGTCGTCGTAGTCGGCGCCATGCTCGATGACCGTCGCGCCGTGCTCGCGCATGGCCGTGAGCTTCAGGGGATTGGCCCCGATGGGTGCCACGATCGTTACCGGAACCCCGAATCTCTTCCCGGCGTAGGCGAGTGACTGACCGTGATTCCCGGTCGAAGCCGCGATCACGCCGCTCTTCGCCGTCGGATCACGGCCCAACAGGTTCAGCCCACCGCGAACCTTGAAAGCCGCGGTTGGAAGAGCGCTCTCGCACTTGAGGAGCGCTTCGACCCCAAGCTGCGCGGAGACCGCCTCGCGCCGGATTAGAGGTGTTGGCCGCAGATGCGACGCCAGGAAATCACGGGCAGAGAGGACATCGTCAAAGGTGACCGGATAGGTGGTCGAGGGACGCGGCCCGCGTCCCGCGACCGTGCTCATCTATCGCTTCGCGCCTGCTGGCTCTTCCGCCTGCTCGGGCATGACGCCGAGTTGGCGCAGGACCGCCGCAACGTCGTAGTAGCGGCGTTCCTCGACGATCTCACCCTTTTCGTTGAGCCGACCGAACACGCCGCCCTTCAGGTCAACGCGCTTGTTTGTCGGAGGCAGGTCCTCTCCCGTCGGTGTCTCGAGGGGCCCGGTGTGCGTCCCGCTGAGTCGAATCTCATCCGCGCCATTCCGATCATCCTTCTCGACCGTGGTGATGATCTCGAGGCGTATGTCGGGAAACCCTCTGAGGAACGTGGCCGCGTCCTTCCGGATGGCAGCGCGACCGCGCAGCGGCTCTGGGTACATCGGGTCGTACGCGACGGCGTCCTCGGCGTAGAGCTTCGCGAGTGCGTCGAGATCGTGCTTGTTGAAAGTGTCGGCCACCTTCTTGGAGATCTGCTCGTACTTGCCCATGTCGGTCGCCTCCCCGGGTGATTCACGCGCGTAAGGCTACGCGCGCCCCAAGCGCACACACAGCCATGATTCGCGCCCGTACACTCGATTTTCTTGACCGCTCCCACGATCACCGCGACCGCGACCGCCTGGAAGCGCCGCTATCGAGCGGCGCGTCTTTCGCTTCCCACGTGGGCGCGCGACAACCCCAACCGGCTCGTGTACACGTCGAACGCGAGCGGGAAGTACGAGGTCTACGCGTGGGACCGCGCCACGAACGAGCACCGCCAGGTCACCGATCGTCCCGCCGGCACCGGATACATGGTCCCGCCGCGCCTCGATCCCGCCGGCAAGCGCATCTACTGGTTCGACGACGCGAAGGGCAACGAGCTGGGCCATTTCCGCGTGGAGCTGTTCGGCCGCGGCGGGTCCGAGCCGATCCTCGAGGAGCTCGCGCCGGCGTACAGCGCGCGCATCGCGATCGCGTCGTCGTTCGAGATCGTCGGCCGGTCGCGGAGCGACGAGGGCACGACGATCTATCTCGTCCGCGACGACGCCGAGCCGAAGCTCGTGTATTCGCACCCGCAGAGCGCCGCGGTGGTCGGGATTTCGCGCGACGAGCGGCTCTTCGCGATCGCGCACAGCGAACACGGCGACAGCCGTAATCGCGCATTGCGCGTTCTCGATCTCGAAGGTAAGAAGGTCGCGGAGCTCTGGGATGGCCCGGGAAAGGGTCTCGAGCCATCGCGCTGGTCGCCCGTCGCCGGAGACCAGCGTCTCATCGTCCTGCACGAGCGCCAGGGCCTGAAGCGTCCGCTCATCTTCGATGCGACGACCGGTCGCGAAG
>JALYLL010000399.1 GCA_030774255.1 Chloroflexota bacterium
GTCGTTGCTCGAGCGCGAGGCGCTGTTCCTCCGCCGTGCGACGCTCTGTGATATCCCGGATGAACGCGCTGAAGACCTCGCCGGCAGTCGTGGTGACCGGGGTGATCGAGATCTCGATCGCGAACTCGCGTCCATCGCGAGCGCACGCCTCGAGCTCGAGCCGCTTCCGCAGCACCGGCCCCTCACCGGTAAGTTGGTAGCGCTCGAGTCCGGCGACGTGTTTCGAGCGGTACCGCTCCGGGACGATGAGATCCGCGAGCGGCTTACCCAGAGCCTCGGCCCGGCTCCAGCCGAACGTCGTCTCCGCCTGATTGCTCCATTCGATGATCTCGCCCATCTGATTCATGCCGACGACGGCGTCGAGAGAGGCGTCGATCATTCCGCGGACCCGCGTCTCGGCGTGCCGACGTTCGACAAGCTCGGCCTGGACCTTGGCGATCAGCCGGTTGAAGTCCTCGCCCAACGTGACGATCTCCGTCGGTCCCGACACGGCGATCGGACCCTGAACGCCGGCCACGATGCCTGCGCGAATGGACCGGCTCAGATCGTGGATGGGTTTGGTGATCAGCCTGTAGATCGCGAGAGTGCCCGCAAGAAGCAGGAGCAGACCGGCGACGTTGATCCATAGGTTTTGCGTGACAAGGTCCGATACCGACGTTAGGGCGACGCCAAGATCCACACCCGCGTAGACCTTCCAGTCGTGGCCGGCCACCGGCGCCTGCGCGTAGAGACGCGGAGCTCCATCAAGGTCGCGGCCCTCCTCCTGGCCGGCGCCGGCCACGAACAGAGTCCCCTCAAGCGACCTGCCGACCCAATGCCCCGAGTCCAACGAATGGCCGACCGCGGTCTTACCGTCGGCGGTCGTGATCAGGAACTCATATTGATCCGGGCCGGCGAACCGGGAACCGAGGACCGGGCCGAGACCCTCGAGATCGACGAACCCTGCGACGACTCCCTTACCTGCGACCGGCACCGCGGTTACCGCGCTCGTGCCCCCGGTGACCGGATCGGCGATTGGGCCGGCGAACGTCGCGCCACGGAGGGCGCTCGGGAACCAGCCGGAGGCGCCATAACCGACGCTCTGCAACGGCCCTGGAGACGAAGAGCAGATGACGGAGCCGTCCAGCGCTATGTAATCCAGGTGGGTCTTTTGGAAGACTCCCACGGGCATGAAGACCAGGTTGCACGAGGACGATGGGTGATCGAAGACCCCGACGAGGCCTGGTGTCGCGGCCGTCTGGGCGATGGTCGTCTCGAGTAACGCCAAGCTCGTCGCGACCTCGGAGGCCGCTAGGTCCGCCGCGAACTGAGCTTCCCGCGTTACCTCGCGCCTTGCCCCTGCCTCAGCCTGCGAACGGACGTACAGCGTGCTTATGACGGCGGTCGCTGTGAAAAAAAGGATGAGCGACGCGAGATACGCTTGCAGCCCGAAAGTCGACCGAATCCGCGACGTCGTCAACCCTGCTCATCCTCGATTTCTGGCGCGGCGGTTAGGCCGATCCGGGACGAGCCGAAGATAGGCGGGGGTCAGTGCGAATGCCGAACCTGATGTCGGTTTCGAAAGGGTGGTGGTGGTGGTGGTGGTTTGTGCGCCGCTACGCCGGGACGACGGTCGGGACGTTGTCCCGCTGGAGCCGCGACCAACGCAGGGCGACGACCGCGGTCCATGCTCCGACCAGCACGAGGGTTATGCGCTGCCAGAAGCCCACCAGCTCGGCGCCGAAGAGGAACGGCCCTACCAAGAACAGGCCGACGAGGACGATCCCCGCGACGAGTGAGATAGGCGCGACCGAACGCCACTCGCCCCTGCTACGGAACACTCGCCACGCGACGAGCGGCAGCACGCATGTGACGGCGAAGTACGAGAGACCGGCGACGGTGTGCCCCCAGCCTTGCCAGCTCGTCATCGCAGGCGGACAGCCGGGATCACAGCTGAACAAGCCACCGCCAGCGATCGCGACAACTTGGACCAGAGTGAGTCGATACAGCCACCCTCGCCCGAACTCGGCCGCGATGGCGACCGCGTAGAGGGCATACAACACCGCCGTGCCGCCGAAACCGACGACGTTCCAAACCGCCGCGTTCTGCGAGCCCTGCGCACCGAGCTCGCTGATCGCGTGGCTCGCGTCATAGCCCGCGCGCAGCGCCCCGAACACGACGGAACCGGCGAGGATCCAAATGATCGCGAGCGGGCCCGCCAGTGCGAAGAACGGGACTGAGCGGCCGCGAGAGGTGAACAGCATGACGAAGGTTGTCGTCGCGCACGCTCGCACCGTCAAGGGAACGCGAAAAAATGGCGTGCTATTGCAAGCTGCCAGCGTCTATGGACGCACGTGCCTGGTACGCGGAAGCGCGAGGCCGTAGCCGCGCAGCAGCGCGCGGAGCTGCCTGCGGAGACCCTCGGGCTCCAGCTCAACGCCGGTCAGGGCCGGGCCAACCACAACGTTGATCATCGTCGACGCGAGTTCCCGTGCCGCCCGTTGATCGAGGTGAGGTCCGGCGCGGAGGGCGAGGTCGCTGACGATGGCGATGTGCTCAGTGAGGTTCGTGTCCGTTTTGCGTTGCTCCGTGTCTCGAAGCCCAGCCTCGCGCGCGAGTCGCATCGCGAGGAGGTAGTACGGCATCTCGGCGACGGCTCCCTCGATCCACCCGGCGAGGTGCGTGATCGGCTCTCCAACGGTTACATCCGGTGGCGGGCCGTGCAGCTCGGGATAGAGCGACCGGAGTGGGAACAACGCGAAGGCCTTTTTCGAGGGGAAGTA
>JALYLL010000400.1 GCA_030774255.1 Chloroflexota bacterium
ACGACGGTGACGACGAGGAGCATCACCGACGAGAGCGGGTCGATCAGCGCCGAGACATTGATGGAGAAATCGCCGACCGCGATCCACCGGTAGAGGGCGACGACCGTCTGCGTCTTTCCGCCGAGCACCTCGAGGAAGACCCCGATCGAAAGCAGCGCGGATAGTCCGACCGCGACCGTCGCAATGAGGCCGGTGGCGTGGCCGAGCCAACGGCGTCCGAAGAGGCCGTTGATCAAGAAGGCGGCGAGTGGGAACGCCGGGATGAGCCAGACGAGGTCGATCAATCTCTCATCCCTTGCCCGCTCAATCTCTCGGCTAACGCCGAGGAGACACGCTCAAGGCTGGCCGACTCGTTCGTCGTCGGCAGGGGCAGGGGCCCCTGAGTGCGAAGCGCCCCGCTCCTCACTCGGTCATCCTTTCATCTGGTGGATCTCGTCGACGTCGACCACCGGCCTGTTGCGGTACGCCGAGAGGATGATCCCGAGACCCACCGCGACCTCGGCGGCCGCGATGACGAACACGAAGATGACGAAAACGCTGCCGCGCTCGTCGATCGAGCCGTACTTTCGCGAGAAGGCGACGAGCGCGAGGTTGGCCGCGTTCAGCATCAACTCGACGCACATGAGGATGACCACAGCGTTGCGCCGGACCAGCACGCCTGCGCACCCGGTGAAGAACAGCACCGCGGACACGGCGATATAGGCGCCGAGCGGCACCGTCATCGACGGCGCCGCATTGCGGCCTCTTCCGGATCGTCGCGTCTGGTCAGGACGATCGCGCCGACCATCGCCGCGAGCAGGAGCACCGACGCGATCTCGAAGGGAAACGCGAAGTCCGTGAACACGCTCGTCGCCAGGGCCGTCAGGTCGCCGCCGCCCGGCCGCGGCCGTGCGCCGGTGAACGAGACCGTTCCGATGATGACGATCGGCACCGCGACTGCGGCCACAAACACCGCCGCGAGCGGCGTCTGCTTCTGGAAGAAGAGCGCGCGCGGACTGTCGCTGAACTTCGTGAACATGACTCCGTACAGGATCAGCACCGTGATCGCACCCACGTAGATGAGCACCTGGAAGGCGGCGATCGTTTCGGCGCCGAGCAAGACGAACATCCCGGCCATGCAAAGGAACGTGAACGCCATGAGCAGGGCGGCCGCCGTGATCCGGTTGAGCATCACGACCGCCACGCCGCCGGCGATCACCCCGATCGACAGAAGGGCGAAGACCACTGGCTCAACAAAGTCGAACGTCACCTCGTCGTCAGCTGGCGGCGCGGACCGCCGGGGCCGCCGACGCGCGGGATCGGGCGCGCAGGGTCGCAAGACGCCGGCGCTGGACGAACGGGATGCCCGCAATGAACAGAACGACGAGCACCCAGTTTGCGATCGCGATCGGCACGAGCGAGTTGGGGAATGCGAGCGCCAGGATGGCCACGGCGACGATGTTCACGAGGGCCATCGGAATCAGGCCTTTCCAGCAAAAGCTCATCAGCTGGTCGATCCGGAGACGCGGCAGCGTGGCGCGGATCCACATCATCAGCACGATGAACCCATACACCTTGAGCGTGAACCAGAGAACGCCGAGCAGAGGGATCGCAGCGACGCCCGGGCCCTGCCAGCCCCCAAACCAAAGCGTCGTGATGATGGCGCACACGACCGTCACGTTGCCGTACTCGGAGAGCGCCAGCATGGTGCCCCACCGCATGCCCGAGTACTCGGTGAGCCAACCCGCGACGAGTTCGGACTCTGCCTCAGGGAGGTCGAACGGCGTGCGGTTGGTCTCGGCGAGCGCCGCGATGAAATAGATCAGGAATGAGAAGGGCAGGATCAGCACGTTCACGAACGGGCCGGTCTGCGAGCGTGTGATGTCGATCATCGACAGCGATCCGACGACGAGCGCCACGGACACGAGCGCCAGGATCTGGGGAATCTCGTAGGAGATGAGCTGACCGGCCGAGCGGAGACCGCCGACGAGAGCGTACTTATTGTTCGAGGCCCATCCCGCGATGACGATCCCGAGCACGGTCATCGATCCGAGTGTTGTGAGATAGAGAAGTCCGATGTTGAGATTCGTGCCGACGATGTCCTGAGCGAACGGCAGCACGGCCCACGATGCGAGCATCGGACAGAACACGAGCGCGGGCGCAGCCACGAAGAACCAGCCGTCGGTCGCCGCCGGGCGGACGTCCTCTTTCGAGATGAGCTTGAGCGCGTCCGCGAACGTCTGCAGCAGTCCGAACGGGCCGACGTGATACGGGCCTATACGGTCCTGGATGATCGCCTGGATCTTCCGCTCGAGATAGATCTGCAG
>JALYLL010000401.1 GCA_030774255.1 Chloroflexota bacterium
GACGGTCGGCGAATCGGGGATGTACGCGAGGTAGCTCCACGCGACCGGTTTGTCGTTGCCGTCGAGGTACGCGAAGTACCCGCGCGATTTGATCCGCTCGGATGCCGCCGCGAGGATCTCGTTGAACGCGCGCATGACCTCGATCGGAAGTCCGTACGCGCGCGCCATCATCTCGCTCTCGACGAGCGCATCTTTCATCGTGGTCTCTTCGATGCGCACGTTCGGGTTCGCTGCGATCGGCGTCGCAAGATCGGTGAGCGTCATCCCGGCGAGGCTGTCGGCATGGCTGAGCCCAGCCTCTTCGAGCCGACCCGGAAGATCCGCCGGGCGGGTGGACGGACCGGTGACCCATCCGAACGCGAGATCGCCGTAGCGCTGGCGAACTTTCTCGATCATGGCGTCCGATTCCCGCTCCGAGAACCGGGCGCTGCCGCACAGGTTCGCGAGCGGGTGAGAGATCTTGGTGATGCGCCCGCGCAACCCGGGTATTCCGAGGTCCTGGACGAGACCGTGGACCGCCGGATAGAGGAAGAGCGTCGATTCGATCGCATCGACGAGGCCGCGCTCGACAACGGCATTCACGCTACGAGCGACCGCAGCGCACGCCGGACCAGCTCGCGCGCGAGCGTGCCCTTGTAGCCGTTGTCGCGAAGCGGCGTCGCGCCCGCGAGCAGCCGGTCCGCCGCGTCGGCGCAGCTCGCATCGTCAAGGGTGCTTCCCTCGAGGCCCTTCTCCGCGGCGATGACGCGCCACGGCACGGGCGCCACGCCGCCCAGGATGAGGCGTACGTCGCGTGCGACGCCGCGCTCGATCCTCGCCGCCGCGGCGACCGAAACGAGCGCGAAGCTCCAGGCCTTTCGATCCATCGCCTTGAGGTAGGTCCCGCGTCGGGCGAGCGCCGTCTCCGGTACGCGCACTTCGGTGATGAGCTCGCCTGGACGCAGCGAGTGCTCCCGCCGGTCTTTGCCGTGAGGCGCGATGAACAGGTCTTGGAGCTTCATTCGTCGGGTGCCGCGCGAGCTGGCCAGCGCGATCTCCGCGTCGTACGCGAGAAGCGCGGGAACGAGATCGGACGGCGAGACGCTGACGCACTCCTGCGCGCCGATGATCGCGTGGTAGCGATTCTCACCGTCGATGGCGAAGCAGCGGTTGCCGCCCTTGAGCCAGCAGACCGTTCCCTCGTCGCGGAAATACCAGCAGCGATTCCTTTGTAGGAGGTTGCCGCCGACGGTGCCCATGGTGCGCAGCTGAACCGTCGCCGCGTCGCGCAGCGATTCGCGCAGGATCGGCATCGTCTTCGCCAGCGGGTCGCTCGTCTCGAGCTCGACGAGCGGGGTGAGCGCGCCGATGCGAAGACCGCGGCCTTTCGCGTGAGACCACCCGCGCAAGCCTTCGATGCCCGTGAGATCGACGAGCGCGTCGGGCCGGGCGAGGCCGTCCTTCATGAGGCCAACGAGATCGGTCCCGCCGGCGAGCGCCATCGCGCCGTTGCGCAGCAGGCGGAGCGCTTCGGCGAGGGCGCGCGGGCGGGCGTAGGAGAACGCGTTCATGAGCGAGCCCCGGCGATCGCAAGCGCTTCGAGCACGCGCGCGCGCGTCAGTGGCGCGTGCCGCACGCGCGCGCCGGTGGCGTTCGCGACCGCATTCGCAATGGCCGCCGCGGTCGGGATGATCGGCGGCTCGCCTAGGCCCTTGGAGCCGAGATTGTTCGCCTTGCGGTCCGGCCGATCCACGAACTTGACTGTGATCTTCGCGGGCACGTCCCTCACCGTGGGCACCTTGTAATTCTCGAGGTTCGCGTTCATCACGCGTCCAGTGGCGCGGTCGAGGAAGCGTTCCTCGCTCAGCGCGAAGCCGAGCGCCTGCAACACGCCACCCTCCACCTGCGACCTAGCGGTCGTCGGATTGATGATCCGCCCGATGTCGTGCACCGCGACGATGTGCTCGACCGTGATCTCGCCGGTGCGCACGTCGACCTCGACGTCCGCAAAGTGAGCCCCGAACGTTCGCAGCGAGAGCTCCGGATTGTTCGGATGGCGACCGCCCTTGCCGATCACGGTGTTGTTGTCGACCTTCCCCAGGATCTCGGAGAGGGGCGTGCGCGCGCCCTTGGTCACGACGACGCCCCCTTCCAGGCGCAGCTCGGCCTTCGGCGTTTCGAGGACGCCCGCAGCCGCGCCGAGCAGCTGCTCCTTCGCATCGCGCGCCGCGATCCGGACCGCGGGACCGACGGATGCGGTGGTGAGCGATCCCGCCGAGATCGGGCCGTACGGGTTGTCCGTGTCGCCAAGGCGGACCTGCACGTCATCGAGGTCCACGCCGAGCTCGTCCGCGCAGATCTGCGCGAGGATCGTGCGTGTGCCTGTACCGATGTCCTGCGTCCCCGTCGTGAGCACAACAGTCCCGTCGGGATTCACGTGTACCGTCGCGTACGCGGGCGGTCCACCGCCCCCGCCCCAGATCTGTGTCGCCATGCCGATCCCACGACGGCGATGCGGTGCGGAGCCGCGGATGCCGCCGGAGCGGCGGCGCCGCCAGCCGATCTCCGCCGCGCCGATGCGGTAGCACTCGATCAGATGCTTGTCCGAATACTTCTTTCCGGTCATCGGGTCCTTAGGCGACGCGGCATGCTTGCGCCGGAGCATGAGTGGATCGACGCCCATCTTCTCCGCGAGCTCGTCGATCGCCGACTCGAGCGCGAACGTTCCCTCGACATACCCGGGTGCGCGGAACGCCGCGAGCGAGCCCGCGTTGGTGACGACCTTGTACGACTTCGATGACAGGTTCGCGATGTCGTAGAGCGTGTTCGTCGGGCCGGTCGGGTTCGCGACCCATTTGCCCTGACCGACGTTCGCCCACGACGTGTGTTCGAGCGCCGTGATCCGTCCGCCTTTTCCGCCGAGCCGCATCTGCTGAAGCGTCGCCGACCGATTGCCGGCGGCGATGTTCTCCTCTTCGCGCGTCAGGACGTATCGCACCGGCCGCGTCAGCCGCATTGTGAAGAGCGACGCGATGATCGAATGCTTCCCGACGCCGCCCTTCGACCCGAAGCCGCCGCCCATGTAATCGCACAAGACGCGGATCTTCGAGAACGGAAGCTTCAGCGCTGTCCGTAGACCCTGCCGCACCGCGAACGTGTGCTGGGTGGACTCGTACACCGTCAGCTGGTCGCCGTCCCACATCGCGACCGCGCCGTGCGTCTCGAGCGAGTTGTGGAGCTGCGTCGGCGTCCGATACGTGGCCTCGAGCACCGTATCGGCGTCGCGCAGCGCCTTCTTGACGTCCCCGCGGTCGCTCTTGTCCGCTTCATGCACGTTGCCGTGCTCGTCGATCCGCGACGAGGAGTCGTCTATGGCCTCCTCGAGATCGACCACGTGAGGGAGGACCTCGTACTCCACGGTGATGAGGCCGAGCGCCTCCGCCGCGATCTCCTCCGACTCGGCCGCGACCGCGGCGACCTCGTCGCCCACGAACCGGACCTCGTCGCGGAAGATCGTCTCCTCGCCGCGGAACGCCGCCTTCGGGGCGTTGAAGCGGTGCAGGACGGAGCGAACGCCGGCGAGCGCCAGCGCCTTGCTCGCATCGACGCGCCGAACGCGCGCGCGCGGGTAAGGCGACCGGAGGATCCGCGCATGGAGCATCCCCGGGAAGCGCAGGTCG
>JALYLL010000402.1 GCA_030774255.1 Chloroflexota bacterium
GGAGTCCGATCGGTCGCGTTCGCTCGCTCGATCTGCTCGGAGGTCGTGCGCGATACGGCGTCGGTCATGGTTGAAGACATGTCACGCTCCCCTTCTTGCGCGACGTGCGCTCGTGACAGGGTGCCACACCCTCAAAACAAGCTGCCAAGCGAAGCGCTACGCATGACGGTTTTGTAATGACCGCAGCGTCAGGGCCCGCCATTGTGTCGCACGAAGTATCAGGCGGAAATTCCATCCCATTCCCTTCCGCAACCGCCGTCCTCGCGTCCCGGCCTCGAGCAGGTCGGGATCGCGGGGGCGAGCGGACACCAAACGAAGGTGCTGGCGCCTCCTAGGCGACCGCTGGGATGACCTCCGCGCCGAAACGCCGGAGGTTCGCCGGCTCCGCGTCGATGTTCACGATCACGTGCTCGACGCGGCGGTCGCGCCATTGTCCGAGGCGCTCGATCTCCCAACGCGGCGTCCACTTGTAGCCGGCGATCTCCTCGCTGCGCAGATCCTCGGGATCGAGCGCGGTAACCTCGAGCTCCTCGAACGATCGCCCGATCCGCTCGCACTCAGCGCGCAGCCGGTCGCGGTGAACGTCGATCCGTGACGGGCTCGTGATCGCGTTCCACGCGTCCGCGTATTTCGCGACAAGCGGCAGCGTCCGCTTTGGCCCGTCGCCACCGACAAGTATTTTCGGCCGCGGCGACGAGAGCGGCAGCGGATTGCTGAGCGGATACGCGGCGTGCACCCGCTTGCCCTCGAACGGCGCCGTGTCGCCGGACCATGTCTGTCGCGCGAGGCGCAGCGTGTCCTCGAGGAGCGCGTAGCGCTCGCGAAGATCGGGAAAGGCGATGCCCAGCGCGTCGGCCTCGCGCTTGAACCAGGCTGCACCGACACCGAAATACGTGCGCCCGCCCGAGAGCACGTCGACGGTGGTCGCTGCTTTGATGAGCACCGCCGGCGGCCGGTAGATCACGCCGGACACGAGAACGCCGAGACGGATGCGCTTGGTCGCCGCGGCCAGATATCCGAGCGTTGAGTAGGCCTCGAGCATCGGATGGTCCTCGGGCTTGCCCCATGGCGGGATCTGGAAGTAGTGGTCCATCACCCAGAGCGAGTGAAAGCCCGCCTCCTCCGCCGTGCGCGCGATCTCCGCGAGCCGCCCCCCGATCTCCGGCGTGCCGCCGGGCCACGTGAACGAGACGAGCTGGAGCCCGAGCTTCATGTGGCGGGCGAGAGCGCCCGCACGATCCGCGTGCGTATCCCGCGCGCATCGAGACCGTGCGCCGCGTTGTGTTCCTGCCACGTGCCGTACCTGCGGTGCTCGACATTCGGGACGCCGATCGCGGCGATGCGGTGCGGGACCTCCGCGAGAGCCGTCGCCACTTCCGCGGTCGACGTGCCGGCGAGATACGGCTCGACGAGAACGACGAGATCCCCTGTGAGCGAGGCGCGAAGCGTGTCTGCATCGAAGGGCCGCGCGGTCGTCATGTAGAGGACGGTGACGTCCATATCGGCCGTCGCCTCGAGCGTCGCATCGAGGAGCGGGCCGGCCGCGATCACCGTCGCGTCGCGCCCGCGGCGCTCGAGGTGGAGACGTCCCGGCGTGATCGGCCGGGCGAGCTGGTTGGATTGATCGGAGAGACGCAGGTAGACGCGCTCGTCGGTCCGCGCGGCCGCGCGCAGCAGCTGGTCGACCTCACCGGGGTGCCCTGGCACGTAGATCCGCCAGCCTGGGAGCGCCGAAAGCAACGCGACGTCCTCCGGTGTTTGATGCGTCCTTCCGTTGGCGGCCGCGTCGTACGAGGCGCCGACGCTCACAACGATCGCGCCGACGTCGTTGTGACCGAGATCGAGCTTCAACATCTCGAATGGCCGCTCCACGACGAACGGCGCGTAGGAATGGACGATTGGCCGCAGGCCGGTGAGTGCGAGACCCGAAGCGACGCCGACCATCAGCTGTTCGCGAATCCCCACGTTGATGACCCGATCGGCGTGCGCGCGCTCGGCGTTCGGCATTCGTCCCACGCCGATGTCCGCGAGCACTACCGCGATCCTCTCGTCTGCGCCGACGAGCTCGTCCGCGGTCGCGTAGAAGCGGTCGCGCATCGTGATGCTCATTTCGGTTCCACCACGGCGACGACCGCATGCGGCCGTCCTTTGTGCTCGACGTTGAAGGCGCGCTCGAGTGCGGCATGGTCGCGCCCATCCACCGTCGTGCTGGACCAACCCTCGAGCGCGAAGCGCGTGGCGAGCCCTCCCGGCCATCCATATGTCGACGAGCGGTTGTCCACCGCGGTGACGACGAGGTTGTCGAGGCCGGCCCGTCCTGCGAAAGCGATCGCTTCGTGGTTGCTGCCCTCGTCGAGTTCGGCGTCGCCCACAAGGCAGAACACCCGCGCGGGACTGCGTCGTATGCGCAGGCCGAGCGCTATCCCAACGGCTATCGCGAGTCCGTGTCCGAGCGAACCGCTGGAGATCTCGACACCCGGCACAAGGTTGCGATCGGGGTGGTACCCCAGCGCCGAGTCGTAGCGGCCAAACGTGCGCAACGTGTCGACCCCGATGAACCCCTTTGCGGCCAGGACAGCGTAGTAGGCCATTGGCCCGTGTCCCTTCGAGAGGAGGAACCGGTCACGGTCGGGGTCCTCGGTGCGGCCGGGATCGATGCGCAGGATGCGGTCGTACAGGACCCAGATGACGTCGAGGGTCGACGTCGCGCTCGGGGTGTGCTTCTCGTCCCCGAGCTGGTGATCCATCAAGCGACCGAGGTCCGCGTACCCGAGCGCCGGGATCGTTGCCGTCACGGACAGGACCCTAGAACCTCAAGTGCCCTTTAAGTCAACCGGTATCGTTGAGGGCATACCTGCCCTGGACACGCAGATCACCATCGGGGAGCTCGCGCAACGCAGCGGCGTGGCGGCATCCGCGCTGCGCTTCTACGAATCTCGCGGACTCATCTCATCGGCGCGAACGAACGGCGGGCAGCGACGCTTCCCGCGTCCGACGCTGCGGCGGGTCGCGTTCATCCAGGCGGCGCAGCGTGTCGGTCTGTCGCTCGACGAGATCGCGACCGCGCTCCGCACGCTTCCCGAGCGACGAACGCCGACGAAGGCCGACTGGACCGTGCTCTCGCGCTCGTGGAACGGACTGCTGCAGTCGCGCATCGAGGAGCTCGAGACGCTGCAGACCCGGCTGACGAGCTGCATCGGTTGCGGCTGTCTCTCGCTGAAAACGTGCGGGCTGCTCAACCCGAACGACCGTGCCGCTGAGCGCGGGAGCGGCGCGCGCTATCTGCTCGGAGACTCGCCCGAAAAGGACGACTAAGGGCAGTGCAGAGTGCATAGACCCGTTTGACCGGTCTGCAGGCCCCTCCCTAGGCTGCTTTCGATGCGGTTTGCCCTTATCCCGCCGATGCCGATGGCCCCGATTCCGGGGCTCGCATCGCGTTCGGGAGGCTAGTCGCAGCAACTCACACGTCACCGGCAAGCATCGAGGCCTCCCGAACGGGAGGCCTCTTCTGTTTCTTGAGGAGGAAGCCATGGCGACCACGCTGGAACGGTCGAGCACGAGCCATCTGCTGGGTCTGCGCTGCCGCGCGTGTCACGCGCTGCAATCGGCGGACGAGCGCTACATCTGTGGCGAGTGCTACGGCCCGATCGAGCCGGAATACGACCTGGCCTCCTTCGACACCACGACCCTTCGCGACGAGATCGAGCGCGGGCCGCTCTCGCTCTGGCGCTACGCACCGCTCCTCCCGGTCGCAGCACCAGCGGGGCATTTCACCGTCGGCTGGACGCCCCTTATCCGGGCGCCGCGTCTCGGCGCCGCCATCGGCGTAAAGGGACTCTTCGTCAAAGACGACTCGCGCAACCCGTCTCTGTCGTTCAAGGACCGGCCGGTGGCCCTCGCGCTCGCGCGCGCGCTCGAGCTTGGGCTCGACACGCTCGCGTGTGCATCGACCGGCAATCTCGCGGGGGCCGTCGCGGCGGCCGCGGCACGCAACGGACTTCGCGCAGTGGTGTTCGTCCCCGCGACGACGGACGAGGGCAAGATCGCCGGCGCGGCCGCGTACGGCGCGACCGTCGTCCGCGTGAACGGCACGTATGACCAGGTCAATCGGTTGTGCGCGCGGCTCGCCGATGAAGAGAGCTGGGGGTTCGTGAACTTCAACCTCCGCCCTTACTACGCCGAGGGGTCGAAGACCCTGCTCTTCGAGTGCGCCGAGCAGCTCGGATGGAGCCTTCCCGACCACGTCGTCATACCGGTCGGGTCCGGGGCGCTCCTCACGCGGACCGCCACCGCGGCCGCGCAGCTCCGCGGCACCGGGCTCGTCGAAGAAGGGTCGCTTCGGATCCACGCCGCGCAGCCCTCGGGATGCGCGCCCGTCTCGGATGCGGTGCTCGATGGCTACCGGGCCGTGCGTCCGGTTCGCGATCCGGTCACGCTCGCGCGCTCGCTCGCGATCGGCGCGCCGGCAGACGGGGACGGCTCGGTCGAGATCATCCGCGCGACCGGCGGATCCGCCGGATCGGTCAGCGACGCTGAGGTCATCGAATCGTGTGCGCTCCTCGCGACCACCGAAGGCGTGCTCGCGGAGCCGGCGGGCGGCGTCGTCGTCGCGACGGCCAAAGCGCTTGCCGCGCGCGGCGCGTTCGCCGACAACGAGTCGGTCGTCCTGTACATCACCGGCAACGCGTACAAGGGGACGATCGAGCGATCCGCGCTCGGGCCGGTCGTCGCGGCGGACGCCGATGAGTTCCGCGCCGCGTACGCCCAGGTGCTCGCATGAGCAGCATCACCGTCCGTCTCGCCGCACCGCTCCGCGCCGCCGCGGGAGGCAACACGACGCTCAGCTTCGATGTGACCGATCTTCCGGAGCTCACCCGCGCGATCGCGGACCGCTATCCCGAGCTCGCCGCACGAGTCTTGCGCGACGGCGAGTTCGGCCGCTTCGTCAACGTTTTCATCGACGGCGAAGACGCGCGATTCCTGACTC
>JALYLL010000403.1 GCA_030774255.1 Chloroflexota bacterium
TAACTCTGCGACCTCCCCGTGGCTGTGCTCCCGGACGTACCCCTGCATTCACCACATCTCCCGCGCTGTATTCGCCGCGTGCAAACTCTAGGAGATGGTCGAGTCCGTCCGAGTGCCGTACCGCGGCTGGCTCCATGGCCCAGTGCCCTGCCCAGCCTGCGGTCTCCCGCTTGACGCTGACAAGGACGTTGAGGCGTGGCGGCGGGTCGTCCTGCTGGATCGAGTTCGAGGGCTAGTCGGTCCCTGCCCCGCGTCGTAGCTTCGGGCACCGCACTGCAGGGAGATGGGGGCGGCGCTGTTCGGCTGAGGCGCACTCGTGAGCTAATCCTGTCGGCATACTCCTTCGTGGACCTTGTCGAGAGGGCTACGTGAGCGATCGTTCAGCCGGCTATGTGGACCGACTGAAGGAGCGAGCAGGGGCGATCAAGCGCGACACTTATCGTCGACCTCGGCTATCGAGATTCACACGCCGTCGTGCGCGAAGGACCGACTCCTAGGCTTCGAGAACAAGGAAGGGGAAAAGCCCCATGAGGCGTAGCGCACTGGTCGCGTGGATCGTCTGCGCGCTCGCGCTCGCGCTGCTGGCGTCCGGCGCGGCGGTCGAGATCGCCACCTGGTCCGTGTCCTTGCCGCCTGGCCTCATTCCACGCGGCCTCGTTCTCTCCTTCGCCCCGGTCTACGCGATCCTCGGTGCGGTGATCGTTCGCCGTGTCCCGACCAACGCGATCGGCTATCTCTTCTTGTACGCGAGCCTGTTCGGCGCGGCGCAGCTTCTAAGTGAGCAGACCGCGTTCGCGGCGGAGGTGTGGCCGGCGCTCGCGCCGGTGGCGCCATGGGCTGGCCTGACGTACGTCGTGCTCGGCTTCGTGCTGGGCTTCGGGCTCACACCCTACCTGATCGCGCTGTTCCCGAGCGGCCGCTTCGCCACGGTACGCGACCGGTGGGCGGTCGTCATTGGCACCGTCGCCTTCCTACTCCTGCTCGTCGCGCTGGTCATCGGCCTCGAGCGGCCACCGGCGCCCTTCGCCAAGTACGCAAATCCTCTGGCGCAGCCCGAACTTGGCGCGGTCAGGACCGTCATGGCGATCCTATCGATGAGCGTATTCGTCCTCGCGCTTGTGGCCGTGCTGCTCGGCTTGACCCAGCGGTTTCGTCGATCGACTGGCGTCGACCGGCAGCAGCTCAAGTGGTTCGCATACGCCGGCGCGATTCAGGGCATCACCGCCGCGGTCGTCAGCGGGGCATTCCAGATCGCGTACACGACCAGGGGCCAGGCCGTCCTCGATGAACCGCCTGTGGAGCTCCGTGCTCTCGTCCTGCTCGCAATCGGCCCGTTCGTCTTCCTTCCGCTGGCCGTCACTCTCGCCATCCTCCGTAACCGCCTCTACGACATCGACATCCTCATCAACCGCACCGTCCTCTACGTATCGGTCACCGCGATCCTCGCGGCCGTGTTCGCGGTGCTGAGCGCGGTGTCGGAGCGGGCGGTCGAGGCGCTTACGGGTGAGCGCTCCGACCTGGTGACCATCGGGTTAGTCCTCGTGGTGGCCCTGGGCTTCGCTCCGCTGCGTCGGCGCGTGCAGCCGTTCGTGGACCAGCTCCTCCCCGGTCGGGGCCTCCTGACGCTGCTGTTCACCGACATCGTCGGCTCCACCGAGCGGGTGGTCGCGCTCGGAGATGAGCGCTGGCGAACCCTGCTCGAGGCCTATCGCGCCGCCGTCCGCCGGGAGCTCGCGCGGTTCGGGGGACGGGAGATCGATACCGCCGGCGACGGCTTCTTCGCAACCTTCGAGCGCCCGACGCAAGCGGTCCGCAGCGCCGTCGCGCTGCGCGACTCGCTGCAGGCGCTGGGTCTGGATAGCCGCGTTGGCCTCCACATGGGTGAGTGCGAACTACGCGTGAGCGGGTGAGCGGCCTCAACGTAGTCGTCGCGGCCCGCGTCATGGCGACCGCAAAGGCGAACGAGATCGTCGTGTCGGACGCCTTGCGCGAGGTTCTGGCGGGAGGCGACTTCGGATTTCGCGACCGCGGCATCGAATCGCTGAAAGGTGTCCCCGGAGAATGGCGGCTGAGCATGGTCGTGGTGTCGTGATGCCAGTGACACCATTAGTAGCTTGAGTTCAACCCGTCAGCGCAACGTCGCCGTCGAGGATAGCGGCGGGTGTCTGATAGGCGAGCGTCTTTCGGGGTCGAGTGTTGAGGCGCCTCGCGATCGCATTCAGGTCCGCCTGGCTGTGACG
>JALYLL010000404.1 GCA_030774255.1 Chloroflexota bacterium
ACGCCGCCCTCGGTCGGCGTCGGCGCCGCCGGCGAGCCGCCGGGCTGCTGCGACCCGCCGGGCGGCGGTGTGCGCTGGCCGGGCTGGGTCGTCGCCTTCGGTACCTGAGGCGCGAGCAGGCCGAGGATCCGGTCGATGACCTCGATGTTGAACTTCGCGTCGCGGTCGTTCGAGTTGAGGCGCAGCGCCTCGACGTACGCCGCGCGCGCGTCGAGGATGCGTCCGAGCCGGAAGAGGGAGGTGGCCCGGTCGTAGAAGGCGATCGAGCGGGTGGTCCCCCTCGCGCCATCGATCCCGCGGCCGTACTCGACGAGCGCGCGGTCGTTCTCACCGATCGCGGCCAGCGCGTTGCCGAGATCGATCGATATCTCGGGTGCCGTGGGACGTCGCG
The DNA here is from genome assembly GCA_030774255.1 of Chloroflexota bacterium. GTDB lineage: Bacteria > Chloroflexota > Limnocylindria > P2-11E > P2-11E > 3-1-20CM-2-70-9. The sequence continues at coordinate 392 of JALYLL010000404.1, forward strand.
CCTGAAGGTCACGGTACCGAGTGATGGCACCGGCCGGGTCCCGAAGGAAGAGCTGATTCGTCGCGTCGACCTCGTCCGCGAGGGGATCGGCCGGACCGCAGGCGACGACGAGAAGCAGGATGGCGCTAACCGCGCCGAGCACACGGCGCCGCGGTGCCGCGCGTCCGCGGGGAACGCGCGGACGCGGCATGGTGCGGCGCTCGTCGATGAGCCAGTCCGCGATGAGGAGGACGACCGCGATGCCGAGGAAGATCTGGTATCTGTCCTCGGGACTCACGCCGCCCTCGATCGGCGTCGCGGCGGTGTCGATCGCGCGCAGCGCATCCGTAAGGCTTTTGGCCGCGGCCTCGCCGTCGTAGCGGAAGTAGCGTCCACCGCCGTCCGCCGCGAGCCTCTGCAGACGCGCCTCGTCGAGCCGGCTCGTGACCTGCGTACCGTTCGAGTCGACCAGCATCTGTTGGAACTGGCCTTTCGCGTCGTACACCGGCACCGGGCCGCCCGCCGAGGTGCCGATCCCCAGCGTGAACACGTGGATGTTGCGCGCGAGGTATATATCGAGCGGCGGCAGATCGGGCGCGGGATCCTCGCCGTCCGACACGATGACGATCGCCTTCGCGCGTTGGTTCGACGCATCGGTGATCGGGAATTGCGCGGCCGCCCCCCGGAGCGCGGCACTGAGCGACGAGCCCGGGTTGATGCGAAAACCGTGACCGGATGTATCGAGCGCCGGCCCGACGATCTTCGTGTCCGCAGTGAGCGGGTAGCGCAGGACGCTCGAACCCGCGAAGAGCGTGAGTCCGACACGGCTACCCGCGAGCTGCTGGCCGATGATCTCGATGGCGTCCTTAGCCGCGTGCAGACGATCGGGCACGAGGTCGCGCACCGCCATGCTCTGCGATACGTCGAGCGCGATGATCGTGTCGACCGACGACACCGCGCCGCGCCGCGGGACCTCCCCGATCTGGGGGCCGATCAACGCGAGCACGACGAGCACGCATACGCCGCCGACGAGGATCAGCTTCGTGATCTGCCGGGCTGGGCTCGCCGACGCCAACCGCGCACCGGGACCGGCGAACGCGGCGAGCGCGCGGCGCCGACGGACGAGCGCGATCACGCAGAGCGCGACGATGAGAACCGCCGCGATCAGGAGCGGCGCAAGCTCGGGATGCGCGAACGCCGTCCTCACGGGGTCCTCCGGAAAACTGTCGCGCCGAGGGCGAGCTCAATGAAGAGCACTGCCATGCCCAACGCAAGGAAGCCGAGGTGCGCCTCCTGGTAGTCGATGAAATCGCGCGCGCCAACGTGCGACTTCTCGAGCGCCTCGATCTCCCGATACACCTCGGCAAGCGAGTTCTCTTCCGAGACGCTGTAGTAGTGACCCCCGGTGTCCTCCGCGATCTTGCGCATTAGCTGCGCATCGACGCTGTCGGTCCTCACGTCCTGATCGGGCGTTGACGTGACGCTCACCGCGCCGATCGTGTACACGCGTACGTCAAGGAGCTTCGCCATGTTCGCGGCGTCGAGTGGCGTGATGTCTCCGCTGTTGTTCTCGCCGTCGGTGAGGAGGATGACGACCTTCGACTTCGCCTCGGAGTCCCGCAACACGTTGATCCCGGTGGCGAGGCCGGTGCCGATGGCCGTGCCGCCCGCGAGCGTGCCGGTGTCGATCGGCGCGACGAGCTTCTGTGACGCGGCGTAGTCGAGCGTCGGCGGGCCCAACACGATGGCCTCGCCGCTGAAGATGACGATGCCCACGCGATCGTTGCGGAGACCGCCGAGGAAATCATTGACCACGCGCTTGACCGCATCGATCTTGGTCGATCCCCCGAAGCCGCGTTCCGACATGGAGCCCGACGTGTCGAGCACGAGCACGACGTCTATGCCTTCCGCGACCGACTCGACCGAGGCGCGAACGATCTGCGGGCGCGCGAGCGCGACGACGAACGCAACGAGGGCCGCGACACGAAGCACGATGAGCACCCACCGTGCGCCCACTCGCCACCCCGGCTGTGCCGACGGCACGAGTCCGAGCGACGGGAAGAGAATGCCCGTCCCGGGCCGCCGCGAGCGCCAGAGGTTCAGCGCGAGACCCGCAGCCACGACGGCGAGAAGCGCGAGGAGCCACGGATCCTCGAAGCGGAGCGAGGTGATGTCCGTCACGAGGGCTGGCCCTTCATGAGGTCGTACTGCTCAGCGACCGCCGCCCGTCGCATCGCGTCGAGCGCCGATCGCACCGCGTGTTGCGCGCGGGCCGGATACGAAATGGCCTGGTGGAATCGGGCGCTCTCGCCCTCGCGCAGGATCTCGTAGATCGTCGCGATCTCGGTGCGATCGACGCCGGCGCGGAGCATGTCCTCACGCAGCTCGCGAGGCGTCCTCTCGTTCGCCGAAAGTCCGAAGCGGTCGCCCACGTACGCCCGAAGCGCTTTCGAAAGCAGCGCGTAGTGCTCGGCGTACCGGCCTTTCTCGGGCAGGCCGAGCGAGGCAACGCGATTCAGCTCGGCCATCGCGCGCTGCGCTGGCGTGAGCAGCGGCGCGTCCATATCGCCGTCGTTCGCCCTCCGCGCCGCTGCGCGTCGCGCTTGCCGAATGATGAGCGCGAGCATCAGCAGCACGACCATCGCGAGCGCGACCTGGATCGCCAGCTGCGGTATCTGCGGCGCCGCGGTTGGCAGCCGCAGCTGCGGCTTCGCTGGCTTGATGTCGTCGGTGGCCTCGCCAGGCTGAATGACGCTCGTGATGACCACGGGGATCTCGGCGGTTGGGACGATGCCCGGCTCACCAGCCGGTGACTGGTACGCCACATTGATCTGGGGAAAGATGAGATTACCCACGCGAAACGCCGTCATCCGGTAGCGAAACGTGTAGCGCGTGCGGTTGTTCGCGATCTTCGTCACCTGCGGCGGGGTCGCCTCCAACACCTCGAACTCGTTCATGGTCCGGCCGACGCCGCTGTCCGTGATCTTGTAGCCGGCGTCGACCTCCACCACCACGGAGAGCGTGATCGGGTCGCCGACCGTGATCCCGCGTTTGTCGACCGTGGCGGCCACGCTGACCGGCCCGTCGGCCGCGGCAACGGAACCGAACGCGAGCAGCACGAGGCCCGCGGCAAGCAGAACGCGCATCAGCTGCGCCTCGATCGCGCATTGAAAAGAGCGAGCAGGGCCGGCACGTACGGCCGGTCGGTTGAGAGGTCGACGCGGTCGACGCCCATCCGGCTGAACGTGCGCAGGCGCTGGGCGCGCCGCTCGCGCGCGGTCCGCGCGAATCGTTCGCGAACCGCGGGATCCGACGTGTCGACGTAACCGACGCGACCGGTCTCGGCATCCTCGAGCGCGACGAGCCCGACCGGCGGGAGCTCGACCTCCCGAGGGTCGTTCAGGATGAGGGCGATGACGTCGTGCTTGTGGCCAAGCGCGCGGAGCGGCGCTTCGAAGTCGACGTCGAGAAAGTCCGAGATCACGAACACGACATTCCGCTTCTTCGTGACGTTCGCGAGATAGCTTGCAACGCTCGCGATCTCGGTCCGGGAGCGGCGCGGCTCGGCGTAAAGAAGCTCGCGGATCACATGAAGCAAATGATGCCGCCCCTCGCGCGGCGGAAGGAACTCGCGCACGCCGTCGGCGAAGAGGACCAGACCGACGCGGTCGTTGTTGTGGAGCGCGGTCACCGCGAGGAGCGCCGCCACGTCCGCCGCGAGCTCGCGCTTCGAGACGCTCCCTGTGCCGAACCAGGCGCTCGACGACACGTCGACGGCCAGATAGATGTTGAGCTCGCGCTCCTCGCGGTATTTCTTGATGTACGGCGCGTTCATGCGCGCGGTCACGTTCCAATCGATGCTGCGGATGTCGTCGCCGGGCTCGTACTCGCGGACTTCCTCGAAGTCGAGCCCCGAGCCGCGGAAAACGCTTCGGTATGTCCCCACGAGCGCCTCGTCCGCCAGGATCCGCGCCTTGATCTCGACCTGCTTGACGACGCGGAGGACCTCGGGCGGTACAGACTCCCGCTGCGGCCCGCTGGGGAGCGCGGCGGCCACCGCTAGGGGACCGCTACGTTGTCGAGAACGCGACCGATGACGATCTCGGGCGTGATTTCCTCCGCTTCCGCCTCGTAGGTGACGATGAGCCGGTGCCGCATGACATCCAGCGCGACCGCCTTGATGTCGTCGGGCAGCACGTAATCGCGGCCGTCGAGGAAGGCGTGCGCCCGCGCTGCCAGCGAGACGTAGATCGTCGCGCGCGGCGAGACGCCGTACGCGATGAGCGGCTTCAGGTCGGCGAGCTTGGGACCCACGGGATCGCGCGTCGCAACCACGATCCGGACCACGTAGTCCTTGATCGCCTCGTCCATGTGCACCTGCCGGACGGCGGCGCGCGCGTCGAAAATGGCCGCCGGTGTCGCGAGCTTCCGCGGGATCGCGGGTTCCTCGATCGTGTTGCGGTCCATGATCGTCCGCTCCTGGTCCGGAGTCGGGTAGCCGATGACGACCTTCATCATGAATCGGTCGACCTGCGCCTCGGGTAGCCGGTAGGTGCCCTCGTGCTCGATCGGGTTCTGGGTCGCGAGCACCGTGAAGAGCTCGGACAGCGGATGAGTCTGTCCGCCGATCGAGACCTGCCGCTCCTGCATCGCCTCGAGGAGTGCGCTCTGCACCTTTGGAGGCGCGCGGTTGATCTCGTCGGCCAGCAAAAGGTCGGTGAAGATCGGGCCGAGACGAGGGCTGAACGCCTGGGTCGAGGGGTTGTAGATCATCGTGCCGTTGAGGTCGGCGGGAAGCAGATCCGGCGTGAACTGGATCCGCTTGAAGTCGGCGTCGATGGTGTCGGCGAGGGTCTTCACAGCGAGGGATTTGGCGAGCCCGGGGACGCCCTCCACCAGCAGGTGCCCGTTGCAAAGCATGCCCATGAGGAGCCGGTTCACGAGGTAGTCCTGCCCGACGATGACGCGGTGGATCTCGTGCAGGAC
>JALYLL010000405.1 GCA_030774255.1 Chloroflexota bacterium
CGCGGCTGGGGCGACATCGGCTACAGCTACATCGTCGACAAGTACGGCAACGTGTGGACCGGCCGCCAGGGTGGAGACAACACCGAGGCCGGACACGCGTACGGCTGGAACCAGGGATCGATCGGCATCGCGGCGCTCGGCACGTACAGCGTGACGCAGCCAAGCGCGGCCATGCTCACGTCGATCGCGAACATCATCGCCATGAAGTTCTCGCAGTTCGGCATCCAGCCCTACGGCGCCGACCCGTTCGTCCACCAGGAGCAGGCGTCCAATGGGACGTGGGTGAACGTGGCGTCGAGCCCGCCCAACGTGCAAGGTCACCGCGACTGCAATTACATCCAGAGCCAGTACGGCGGGCAGACCGCCTGCCCCGGCAACGCGCTCTACGCACAGCTCACGAACATCCGTCAGATGGCGCAGAACGCCGTAATCAACGGCTACAGCCAGATGCCGTTCCTCGAGACCACGCTCCCGAAGGCGGGGTACCCAGGCGCGAGCCTCACCGTCGGCGTCACCGTGGCGAACAAGGGCAAGACGAACATCCCGTCTGGGACGCGCGTCTCGTACAAGGTGATGCAGGGCGCGAACACGGTCGTCGCTCAGGGCGGCGCCGCGACGATCGGCGACGACATCGTGCCGGGCGCGATCGGCGCGGTGAACGTTCCGTTCACGGTACCCGCGATCGGCAATTACATCGTTCGCTGGGACCTGCAGACGAGCGGCGGCGCGTGGTGGAACCTGACCTACGGCTCACCGCTGCGCGAGCAGTACTTCCGCGGCGCGGACTGGAGCGTCGATTGGGTGACCGACAATGTTCCGATCAGCTGGACGGCCGGCGAGACGAAGATGATCAACGTCACGGTCGCGAACGACGGCGGCCGCGTGTGGAATGCCGCGGGGACCGGTCCGGTGCAGCTCGGCTACAAGTGGGTGAGCAACGCGACCGGCAACACATTCCCGGGCGCGAACCGCGTCTCGCTGCCGGGCGACGTGCAGCCGGGTCAGACGGTCTCGCTGCAGATCCCCGTTACCGCTCCCGTGTACCCGACCAACTACACGATGTCGCTCGACCTCTACAAGCAGAACGAGTTCGCCTTCGCGGACAAGGGCGTCGCCGACGACGACACGAACACCGGCGTGAGCGTCGACTTCAAGGCCGGCTACACGTTTAACGCGATCCCGAAGTTCACCGCGGGGCAGACGACGACCGTGCCGGTGACCATTCGCAACATTGGCAACGGCACGTTCCCCACGACGAACGCATACCCGGTGAATCTCTCGTACCACTGGACGACCGCGAGCGGGTCGAACGTCTTGTGGGACGGAGGGCGCACGCCTCTCGGCGGCGACCTCCTCACCGGTCAGAGCGTCACCGTGAACGCGGCCGTTACCGCGCCGACCACTGGCGGTAGCTACGTTCTGAAGCTCGACCTCGTGCAGGAAGGCGTCTCCTGGTTCTCGGTGAAAGGCGCTGCCACCGGTAACACCGCGGTGACCCTCGACGGTCCGGTGATCGCATCCTTCGGCGCGAACTACGCGATTCCACCCATCACCGGGACGGCATCGAGCACGACGACCGCGCAGATCACGCTCGGCAACACCAGCAACTTCACCTGGTCCGCGACCGGCGCGAATCCGGTGACGCTCAGCTATCACTGGCTCACCACCGCCGGAAAGACCGTCGTGTGGGACGGACTTCGCACGAAGCTTCCGGCCGACGTACCCGCGGGTCAGCTCACGCAGGTCCAGGCGAACCTCGCGTTCCCGAGCGCGGCCGGCACGTACATCCTGCGGTGGGACCTCGTGCAGGAAGGGGTGTCGTGGTTCTCCGGGAAGGGCGTCCGGATGCCGGAGCAGACCGTCTCCGTGCAGGCGTACGTCGCGCCGTTCTTCGGCGGATCGCTGGGCGTCGATCAGACCCCGGCCTCGATGGGCGCGAAGACGACGGTGTCGGTGCCTGTGAAGATCGAGAACATGTCGAACTTCGACTGGAGCTCGAACGTGAACCTCAGCTATCACTGGTATGACGCGGCGGGCAACCTCGTCTCGTGGGACGGGCTGCGCACGTCGCTCGCCGGCACCCCGCGGACGCAGATCGCGGCGATCAACGCGCAGATCGCGGTGCCCGCAACGCCGGGGACCTACAAGCTCCGGTACGACATCGTGCAGGAAGGCGTCGCGTGGTTCTCGAGCCAGGGCATGCAGACGCCGGTGAAGGATGTGTCGGTTATCGTGCCTCCGCTCAGCGCGGCGTATTCGGCGCCCGCGACCGTGAGTGGCACCGTCAACTCCATGGTCACCGTGCCCGTCACGATCACGAACGCCGGTTCGACCACGTGGCAGCCCGGCGCGTTCAATGCCTCGTACCACCTCTACGTCCCGAGCGGCGCCATCTTCGCGTGGGACGGCGTGCGCACAGCGCTTCCCGCCGCGGTCGCACCGGGCCAGGCCGTAACGCTCGGCGTCATCGTCAGGGTGCCGGCAGGCCCGGGCACGTATCTCTTGGCGTTCGACGTCGTGCAGGAAGGCGTTGCGTGGTTCTCGGGACAAGGAGTTCCGATGGGGAGCGCTACTCTCCAAGTTCAGTGAGGCGGCTCCTCGCACTCGCGGTCATCGTCCTGATTTCCGCGTGCGGACCGCGCACCGCTCCCGCGATGACGCCCGAATGGCAGACGATCGGCGAGCTCTCGCAGCCGCGCGCGTACGCGAGTGCCGTCGCGCTCTCCAACGGCAAGATCCTTGTCGTCGGAGGATTCGACCGCTTCTCTCCTGACGTGATGAACGAGCAGAGCGAGCTGATCGATCCGGCGACCGGAAAAGTGACGCTCCTTCCGCAGCCACTTCTCGGCCGCGTGCATCAGACCATGACGTCGGCGTGGGAGGACCTCGTCGTCGTCGCCGGCGGCGTCGAGTGGCACCAGACCTACTGGTCGCCCGTCGATCGCGTCGACATCTTCCGGCCGGCGCAGCGCGGATGGGTGCTCGGCGCTCCGCTCCGGCATCCGCGTTCGGATCACGCGGCGACCGCGCTGCAGGATGGACGCGTCCTCGTGACCGGGGGCAACGCGGACACGAAGCTCCTCGCTTCGACGGAGATCTACAACCCGCGAACGGACAGATGGACCGAAGCCGCGCCGATGCCGCGCGCGCGCACGCAGCACAGCGCGGTCACACTCGTCGATGGGCGCGTCCTCGTCACAGGCGGCATCGACGCCGATGGTGCGCCGACGAACACGACGTTCATCTACGACCCGGGCACCGATTCGTGGATAGGCGGTCCGCTCATGACCGTCGCGCGTCTTCAGCAGGTAGCGGTCGCGCTCCCGAGCGGCGACGTGCTCTTCGCGGGCGGCGACAGTGTCGCGTCCGGGACGAGCGAGGTCTACCGCTTCAGCCAGGGACAGTTCGTGGCGTCGGGGACGCTCGTGACGCCGCGGCTCGTCGCGCAAGGTGTGGCACTTCCTGACGGCCGTGTCGTTCTCTCAGGAGGACTTCCGCTTCGCA
>JALYLL010000406.1 GCA_030774255.1 Chloroflexota bacterium
GTTTCTAGCTTCGTGTCGGCCTTCACCTCGGTGGTCACGCGTCCACGTTACGCCGCCCGCCACGCGGGCGCGATACAAGGCCATGGCGACCACCTTCGCGAAAGAGTTGCAGTACGAGCAGCACCTCGGCCCACATCCGATACGGGCGCCATCGTTCGGCGATCCGCTCGACCTCGGCGGAATCTGGCAGCGCGCTCATGCCGTACGCGCGCTGCACGGCGAGACGCAGCTGTTCGTCGTTCGTGATGTCGTCGACGATGCCGGCTCCGCGAAGGAGGATGCCCTGTGCGAAAAACTCACCGATGCCGCGCAGCCCACGGATCTCCGCCAGGGCGCGCTCGACCGAAAGTCGCCGCAACCGTCTTCGATCGAGCGTTCCATCGAGCGCCGCCTCGGCGATCCCGCGAAGTCGCACCAGGCGCTCCGCTTCCAGTCCACGAGCGGCGCGCAGCTTGCGGAGCACTTGTGGCCGGGGAAACGCGTGGAAGGAGTCGCCTTCGATCTCGATCCGATCGCCGTGCTCCAGGGCCAAGGCGGCCCGTGTCGCCCGCGATTGCGCGATGGACCGGCGGTGCGAGAGAACGAAGTGTGTCGCGGCCTCGTACGGCGAACTGAAGAGGGTGGGCCGCATCAGGCCGTACCGTTTCTGGAGCTCTCGCATCACCGTGTCGCGCCGACCGAGTGCCTCGTAGCTTCGGCCATCGACATCGAGTGACAGCGTCGCCAGCGTTTGACGCCAAGCTTTCGCGGCGTCCGCACCGGCGCCGTAGATATCGCCGACGATGCGGCCGCCTCGCTGCTGACTGACGACGACCGCGGCCGAGGTCCGCCACCCTTCGACCGGAAACGCCATCACGATCGCCTCGGCGTCGGAGGGCGGGCTCGGCCACCCGCCGAAGAACTCGCGCGAACGCGCGAGGTCGAACGGCCCCTTTGGTGTCATCGTGAATCGCCTCACGGGCGTCTGATTGTGGCGTACCGTCTGCGGCGGAGGGCGACATGGATATCGGTCTGTACGGACTCGGACGGATGGGCGGGAACATGGTCACGCGGCTCGCGCGAGGCGGGCATCGCGTGGTCGCGGGGAACCGTAGCCCGGAGCCCGTGCAGGAGGCGACGACGCACGGCGCGGTCGCGTCGAGCTCGGTCGAGGACATGGTCAAGAAGATGAAGCCCCCGCGCGTGCTCTGGGCAATGGTCCCCGCTGGCGATCCCACCGAGCACGCGCTCGACGAGTTCGCGCGCTTCGCTTCGCCGGGTGACGTGCTCGTCGATGGCGGCAACAGCTACTTCCGCGATTCGATGCGGCGCGCGGAGAAGTACGGCGCAATGGGATTCCGATTTCTCGACGTCGGCGTCTCGGGCGGCATCTGGGGACTCGAGAACGGCTACTGCATGATGGTCGGCGGTCCCGCCGAGGGGGTCGCGATCGCGAAGCCCGCGCTCGACACGCTCGCGCCTCCGAATGGATGGGCTCACTTCGGGAAGAACGGCGCGGGCCACTTCGTGAAGATGGTCCACAACGGGATCGAGTACGGAATGATGCAGGCCTACGGCGAAGGGTTCGAGCTCCTGCACGCGAGCGAGTTCGAGCTCGACCTCCGCAAAGTCTCCACGGTGTGGCTTCAGGGCAGCGTGGTGCGGTCGTGGCTCCTCGAGCTTGCCGAGCGCGCCTTCGAGCAGGAAGGAAGCGACCTCAAGGACATCAAGGGCTGGGTCGAGGATTCCGGCGAGGGCAGGTGGACGGTCCTCGAGGCCGTGACCCACGGCGTGCCCATGACGGCCATCGCCCACTCCCTGTTCGCGCGCTTCGTGTCGCGGCAGGAGGACAGCTACGCGATGAAGGTCGCGGCCGCGCTCCGGAATCAGTTCGGCGGCCACGCCGTGAAGAAAGAGTGAGGGACGAGCGAGGAGTGGCTTTGCAACGACGAGCGAGCCGACCAGCCCTGAGCGAGTCTCCGGCGCGCAGCGCCGAGATTGAGAAGGAATAAGACCTGGCCACGTCGACTCTGAATCCACTGCGCGAGGGGCTGCGGCTTTCACGCATTCCCGAGCC
>JALYLL010000407.1 GCA_030774255.1 Chloroflexota bacterium
AGCCAGACGTGCTGGCGCCGGGCGAGCACGTCGTCTCGCTGCGGGCGAGCGACGATCCGACCCTGTCTGAGTACACGAAGATGACCGGTACATCGGTCTCGAGCGCGATGGCCGCGGGCGTGTCGGCGCTCGTGCTGCAATTACATGCGTCGTATACGCCGACGCAGGTCAAGGGCGCGATCGTGGCCGGATCGCGAAAAGTCTGGGGTTCGAAGACGCCGGGTCTGTTGGCCGACAGGCCGCTCTGGGCGTCGCCGGCAACGGTCAACGCCGGCGTTGTCCCCTCGTCGCTGCTGCTCAGGCTTCTGGCGTCGTCGGGCGTTGACGTCGGCAGCGGTGGCATGAGCTGGGAGGGGATCTCCTGGGAGGGCATCTCGTGGGAGGGACTCACCTGGGAAGCCATCAGCTGGGAGGGGATCTCGTGGAACTCCTTGTCATGGGAGAGCGTCGCGTGGGAGGAACTGAGATGAAGGGAAGGGTCGATACGTACGTTGCGGCGGTGGCGGGCGTCGGATTGATCGCGCTGGCGGCCGCGTCGCGGGCACAGGATCTTGTGACCCTCGACCCGATCATGATCGCTGTCCTCGTAGTCCTGGCGTGCGTCGCGCAGCGAGTCCCCGTTTTCCTTTTCCGGTCGAGCGCGATCTCGGTGTCGTTCGCCGCGGTCATCGCCGCGTATGTTCTCTACGGGACCGGCGTCGGAGTGTGGGTGAGCCTCGCGCAGGCGGTCGTGAACTCGTTGACGCCGCGGCGCAAGCCCCTGCGCAAGATCGCCTTCAACTTCGGATCCTTCGCGGTCTCCGCCTTCGCGGCCGGCGAGCTCTACCGCCTCAGCGGAGGACTCACGCCGCCCAGCGCGATCGCGCCAACGCTGATCGCAGTTTTGGTCTCCGCCGCGGCTTACTTCGTCGTCAACTCCTCGCTGACGGCGATCGCGATCGCACTGTCGGAGAGCCAGAACGTCCTCTCAGTCTGGCGAACGAACTACAGCTGGATGCCCGTGAACTTCGGGGCGACCGCCGTGCAAGGCGCCGCGCTCGCGCTCGCGTATCAGGCACTCGGCCTCTTCGGGGTCCTGGTCTTCACGGTCCCGCTGTTCGTGGCCTGGTACTCGTTCCGCCTCTACATGTCGAAGTCAACCGAGGTGCGCCAGCGCAACGAGGAGCTGAGCTCGGTCAACGAGCTGCTGCGTCAGAGCAACGACCGTCTCGAGCAGTCGCACGTCTCCGTGATCGGCGCGCTCATCGGTGCCCTCGAGGCGAAGGAGTCACACCTCTCCGGTCACGCCGCGACGACGATGCACTACTCGGTCGAGGTCGGCCGAAAGCTCGGCCTAGGTAACGAGGAGATCGCCGCGATCAAACTGGGCGCGCTCTTCCACGACGTGGGCAAGATCGGGGTTCCTGAGGCCCTCCTCTCGAAGCCCGCCGAGCTCACCGATGAAGAGTGGGTCGAGATGCGAGCCCACCCGACGATCGGCGCGAGCCTGCTCGGAAACGTACCGATGCTGGAACGGATCCGCCCCCTCGTCCTCGCGCACCACGAGAACTTCGACGGCACGGGATATCCGCACGGCCTCAAAGGAAACGAGATCCCACTCGCCGCGCAGATCATCTCGGTGGCCGACGCGTACGACGCCATGACCAGCGCGCGGCCCTACCGCGTCGCGTACCGGCCGAAGCACGCGCTCCGTGAGCTCCGCGCGAACGCCGGGACCCAGTTCAACCCGGTCGTCGTCGAGGCGTTCATCCAGGTGTGCATCGAGGAGCGTCGGCGCCTAGCGCGAGGCAAAGAAACGGTCCACGCACATCAGCACGAGCACATATACCAGCAGGCGCTCGAGGCCGTGAAGGTCGCGAGCTAGCGGAGGGGACAAGGATGCGGAACCGAAAGACGAGCCAGCGCGGCACGGCGTGGAGCTGAGGCACTAGCTCCCGGCGAACTCCGGCACGAGGAACAGCTCTTCGAGCGACCCGATCACGCGATCAGGCACCGCGTCACCTGACGCGTTCTCCAGCGCGTCCTTCTCGGTGAGACCCGTGGTGATGAGCACACCCGTCGCGCCCACGCGGTGCGCGGCCACAATGTCGTAGTCGGTCGAGTCCCCTACCACCAC
>JALYLL010000408.1 GCA_030774255.1 Chloroflexota bacterium
TTCCCGCTTAGGCGAGGTGAGTGGGGCCTTGGTCTCTTCCTCTACGGCCTGTTGACGCTGATGGTCGCGGCCGACTGGGTCGGGAAGCTCGGGGCCGATTCACTTTTCGTGAAGCGCTGGGGCGTCAACTACGTGCCCGTCATGTACATCATCACGCCGATAGCGATGCTCGCCGTGTCGGCGATGATCTTCTTCTTCGTCGATCGCGTACGGCGCAGGACTCTCCTGCTGTATTACGTCGCTGGCGTCACGCTCCTGTCGATCGCGATCCAGGCGGGCGTGACGTTCCAAAGCCAGCTCCCGAATGGGTGGATCGTCCAACCGATCTCCTACGTGTTCGCCCACGGCGTGAAGGAGACGATCTACATCCTCTTCTGGGTCTACACCGGAAACCTCTACGACGCGGAGCAATCCAAGCGACTCTTCCCGTTCTTCGCGGGCTCCGTGCTCGTCGGGAAAATACTCGGTGGCGCGATCGGTGCGGGCATCGCCCCGCTTATCCACGCCGAGAATTTCATCGGCGCTCAAGCGGTCGGGTTCCTGGTGTGCTTCGTCGCACTTGCGATCTACCGCGGCCTCCCCGAGGGGCACGGCAGCCGCCTCGAGGAGGAGCGCCCGAAGGGGATCGGAGCGACTGTCAAAGACTCGGTCGAGGGGTACCGCACGGTCGCGTCGGACCGAATGCTCAGGACATTCGGGGTCGGCGTGTTCTTCTGGTATTTCCTGATGCAGTTCGGGAACTTCCTCTATCTGGTCGGCCTCGACCAGTCGACGGCAGGAACCGGGACGGGCAGCGAGGACCTATTCAGCCAGCTCTACGCGTCGGTCTACACGAGCTCATCGCTCGTGGCGCTCTTCATCCAGAGCGTCCTCACCGGAGCGCTCCTGCGGCGGTTCGGGATCGCGCGGGTGATGTTCGTCCTCCCGCTCTGGTTCCTCGGCTCATACGCGGCCGCGACGGTGAACTTCAACATCATCACGGCGATCGCGATCCAGCTGAGCGAGCGGATCGTGATCCCGGCGATCCACCGTCCGGCGACCGAGCTCGTGTACAGCCAGGTGGCCGCGTCGATTCGGCCGCGCGCTCGGGCGTTCCTCTCTGGGGGCGTGAACGCCTTCGGCAACTTCGCCGCGGCGCTCGCGCTCCTGGCAGGGCTGCAGCTCCACGACAACCAGATGCTGCTCGGTGTCGCGACCGGTCTCTCGGGCGTTTATCTCTACAACGCGTGGCACATGATGCGGGTCTTTGGGCGGCGAATCCTCGAGAACATCAGCTCGGTCGATCCCGAGGTGAGGTTCAGCGCCGCCGAAATTCTTCAGACGGACCACGAAGCGGTTCCCGAGGAGCTGTTGCGCTCGCTCGACGGCTCGATCCCGGCTGACGTGGAGCACGGCGTCCGCGTCGCGCTGACGAGGCGCGGCCTTCTGGCGGTGGCGGCTGATGCGACCGAGTAGGGTGAGCACGACAGTGACGACCCCCACCGCCCCGGCACACGAGGCGGATGCCGAGCGCCGCCACGAACACCGGTTCCAGGTGAGCGAGAGCATCGCGCGCCTCGTGATGCGCACGACGGCGAACAACCTCCCGCTCTCGCGCGACGACCGCCCGTACCAATGGTCGACCACGACGTACTGCGACACCCTCAGCTGGTCCATCTTCCGCGCAGCGGAGAAGGGCTCGGCCATGCAGCTCCGGATCCGCGAGTACCACCGCACCCGGCCGCGCGAGGTCATGAACCCAGGGACGGCGTGGATCGAGTTCAAGGACGACGAGCAGGACACATCTCTGAAGGAGCGGTTCGGCGTGCCCATGGAGGTCGCGCGGTCATTCATTCGTGGTGGCACGACGCTCCCCGACCCCGAGCACGGGCTCGCCGAGCGTGCCGTCCGGCTCCTGAAGGAAGGGGCGCGCCCGGTCGCCGTGACCCAGTACAACCGTCTCGCCTACAACTCCCTGGACTCAGCGCTGCGGATCACGGCCGACCACAACCTGATGTATTTCGCCCTCCCGTGGGAAGCGCGTGGCGATGCCGGGGAGGCACCGTCGCCGCTTGGCTCGCTTCTCTCGATGGAGCCCGATGTCATCGTTGAGATGAAGTGGTACGGCGAGCTGCCGCATTGGGCGATCGACCTGCACGCGTATCTCAAGGAGAACACCCGCGAAGAGCGTCCATCAAAGTTCATCGTGGCGATGCGGTGGCTCCTCGGCGAGACTGATGGGACGAAGAAACCGAAGAAGAAGTGAAAGCGATAGAGGACGCGGTCCGTTCTGACGCACCTGCGACCCGCGTGGTCGTCGTCGAAGACGACCAGGCATCGGCCGACGTGCTCCAAAGGCGCCTCCAGGCGAACGGCATGGTTGTCTCGGTAGCTCACGACGGGAAGCGAGGGATCGAGCTGGTCGAGGAGCTTCTGCCGGACCTCGTGCTCCTCGACGTGATGCTGCCCGACACCGACGGCTACGACGTGTGCCTTCGGATCAAAAGCAACACGGCGACGTCGCCGATCCCGGTGATCTTCCTCTCGGCGCGCGGCGAGGTCGTGGACAAGGTCCGTGGCCTCTCGTGCGGGGCCGCGGATTACATAACCAAGCCGTTCCAGGCGGCGGAGCTGCTCGCGCGGATCG
>JALYLL010000409.1 GCA_030774255.1 Chloroflexota bacterium
CGTCGAATCCGGGCCAGACGCTCGGACGCGAAGAGATATTGGACGCGCTGTGGGGCGCCGACTATGTCGCCGGGAGCAACGTCGTCGATCGCCACGTCCGAAACCTACGGTTGAAGCTGAAAGACCACTGGCGCAATCCGCGATTCATCGGGACGGTTCCAGGCAAGGGGTACCGCTTTCTCGCGACACCGTGAGTTCGCGTCATGACAGGGCGTTATCTCGCGCGTAGACATGAGCGGTGGCAGCTCCCAGCGGGCGCACCCGCGAGGGCGCCAGACCCGCCCAAACAGAATCACCCAGGGCCTTGATCGTCATGAACGAGACGCTCGGAAACCTCGTGGCGCTGACCCTTCAGCACGGGCGCTACGAGACTCGGACAACGACCGATCGGGAGGAGTGCCACGACCTCGTCGGCAGCTGGGCTCCGCACATCGCCTTCCTCGACCTCGACCTTTATGAGCCTTTCATCGACATCGTCGGGCGTGGCCTGACGCACGGCAACACGCCCATCGTCGCGTTCACCCGTCGCCGGGACACGAAGCTAAAGCTCAGCGCTTACGAGCGAGGCGCCGACGACATCATCGAGGTTCCCTTCACGCTGGACGAGATCGTCGCCCGCCCATTTGCTCTCCTGCGGAGGGCGCACGGGATGGCGATTACGATCGTCCCAAAGATCAAGCTCGACGGCCTCGAAGTGGATCTGATCGAACAGCGCGTCAGCGTCGGCGGACGCCTGCTTCACCTCACGCCGATCCAGCAGACGCTCCTCTATCTCTTGGCGGCGAATGCCGGCAAGGCACTGAGCCGTGAGGACCTGCTCGCGACGATGTGGGGCGGCGAGTTCGAGATCGAGAGCAACGTGGTCGATCGACACATCCGCGAGCTCCGCGTGAAGCTCGGTGACGAGTGGCGCACTCCGCGCTATATCGAGACCGTGCCCGGCGCGGGCTACCGATTCAAGTCGCAGGTGGACGTGAGCGCCGCAGCCGAGTAAGCCGCAACGCAACCAGCGATCCCATGAAGTGCGGTAATGACGACGCGAACCCCGAGTGATGAAGTAGTCAGCGGCTTGTAACAAATCGGTTTCGGTCGCGTGCGCTGGGGAGGTCTGGTTTGTCGACACGAGACGTCGTCCACTGGGAATGCCAGTCGGCCGAGCACCGCGCGCTTCATTCGCGTCACGGCAATGGTGGCCTCACGATCCACGAGGCCGCATGGGCGTACTGCGACGGAGCCGGTGCCGACAATGCGCATGAGTGGGCACCGACGGGTGGAGTCGCTTTGGAGTCGCTCGTCCGTTGGACAGCACCGAAATGGCGTCTCGGCGAACGGTGACCGTCCGCTCGCCGGCGCGGCGACGAACGCGGAGCCGAAGGGTCTGAGGAAGACGTCCGGAGTCCGCGGGACCTAAGTCCCGAACACGTGCACGCTGAGCGCGACCTCATCGCCACGGTTGTGAAGGTGGTGTGTGATTCCGTCGCGTGGGGTGAGCACCTCTGGATCGCGCAAGACGATCGCGCGCTCGGGTTGGCGCTCGCCGTTGTGCCGCTCGTGAACGGCAAGTTTCCCGCGCACCGCGGCGAACACCGCCCATCCGTCGGCGTGGGGATGCTGCGCATCCTTCGCGCCGATCGGCCAGAGCAGCACCCGCGCGTCTAGGTTCCCGGGATCCGCGGACGCCACGGGAACTTGAAGCTCACGTTCGAAGACCTTCGGCGCGACGGCGAGATAGACGGGGACGCAGCACGTGCCGAAATCTTCCAACGCGACGAGCGCCGCGAGGCCAGTGCGGGCCTGTTCGGCGAGAGGCTCGCCGCGCAGTCCTCGCCGCGCGTGTTCAGCGAGTTCGTCCACGAGCTCGCCGAGATGGCAGCGGTGTCGGACCGGTATCTCAAGCGCCTCTGTCATCGCGCAGCAGCCGGCGGAACGCTCATGCCAGTGCATATTCTCCTAGCCGCTGGGCGGATGACGGGAGGGGATGCTTGTGGCCACTGTTGATCGCAACGAATTCCTGAGAGGCGCGCTTGCGGCTGGGGCAGCGTCGTTCGCGAGCTCCGTCGCGACGAACTACACGGCGCACCTCGAGCCGTCGCCGGCGGTCCACGAGCTCGCCAACGTGATGCGGCTCCTCGACGCTGCGAATGACCGACTGGTCGGAGCGCTCGCCGATGCAAGGGACATCGACCCGGCCGTGGTTACGGCGCTCGAGACGATCAGCGAGAAGGCGCTCGAGATCGCCGCACAGGTGGAGACAGCGCTCCCGCTCGGCTAATCCTCGCGGACGGGAAGCGCCGCGCCGATCACATCGCGGATCGAGGAAAGACCAAGCTCTTTCACGTATGAGGCGAGTCCCTCGATCACCTTGAGCGGCGCGAGCGGGTCGGCGAACGTGGCCGTGCCGACCTGCACCGACGATGCGCCGGCCATCAGGAACTCGAGCGCATCCTGCGCGTTCGTGATGCCACCGGCGCCGATGATCGGGATACCGACGGCCTGAGCGACCTGATACGTGATGTGGACGGCGATCGGTCTGATCGCGGGTCCGGAGAGGCCGCCACTGCCGGTCCCGAGGATCGGGCGGCGGCGGCGCGTGTCGATGCGCATGCCGAGCACGGTATTGATCGCGGTGAGCGCGTCCGCGCCCGCCTCCTCGCACGCCCGCGCGACGGCGACGACGTCGGGCGCGTTCGGCGTGAGCTTCACGATGACAGGTAGATCGGTCTCCGCCTTGACCGCACGCGTGACCTCCGCCGCAAGGTCCGGGTCGCAGCCGAAGAGCATGCCGCCCTTCACGTTCGGGCACGACACGTTGATCTCGTACGCGACGACTCCTGGTGTGCCGGTCATTTCGTGCACCACGTACACGTAGTCGTCCACGCTGTAGCCCGCGACATTGACGATCACCGCGACACCGAGCTCGGCCCACGCCTTTCCATATTTGCGCGCAACTTCGATCGCTCCGGGATTCTCTAGGCCAATTGAATTCAATATTCCAGAGGGTGTCTCGGTGATGCGATATTGCGGATTGCCAGGTCGAGCAGCCGGCGTCGTGCCTTTATTCACGATCGCACCGAGCCTCGAGACATCGATGAGCTCGGCGTACTCGACGCCCTGCCCAAATGTGCCCGAAGCCGTCATCACGGGATTCTTCAGACGAAGACCGCGCGCGGCCTCGACCTCGAGATCGACGCCGAGTTCGGGAAGTACTGCTGCCGAAGCAGCGTGGGGGCCCTCCTCGCTCGGCCCCTCGTGGGATCGTGATGTTCGGCGCGCTAGGGGCCGCTCGCTCGGAAGGCCCCCACGCTGCTCGTCATTTGCGAGCGCTTCTCGGAGTCTGTCTCCGAGGTCGGTCGGCGTGCGGTCGTCATCTGCTTCACCCGTCGCCGCCTCGGCGTCATTCGCATCGTCGAGTTCGGCGAGCTCCGTCGCATCTTCTTCGGACTCGCCGTCGGCGGCATCGTCCAAGGACTCCTCGATGGATTTGCTCACGTCGATCGGGCGCTCGACCTTTTTTCTCAGACGGCGCCACGGCATCAGCCGATCACCCCGACTGTGGCCGGCTCGCCCTCCGCGAATCGAACGTCGCCGAGCGCGAGGACTGGACCCTCGCGGCACACCCGCGCGTTGCCCTGCGCGGTCACGATCACACAGGCGCGGCAGACGCCCATCGCGCAGCCCATGTGCTGCTCGACCGCGATCTGCGTGTCGAGCAGCGCGGCTCGGCCGGGATAGGTCGCCGCGGCGCGCTCGGCATCGTCGCGTAGTCGGCCAAGCGCGGCGAGCATCGGCCAGGGGCCGCACGCGCACGCCTGATCGGCCCACTCGAGGAGCGGCAGGATCGCGTCCGTGACCCGTCCCGTGATGCCGAACGAGCCGTCTTCGGTCGTGGTGACGTATTCGACCGACGGCGGAAGGCGATCGCTCGGCCAGAGGTACGCGACCGATCTGCCGCCCATGAGGAGGGTCACGTTGCGCCGGCCGGACTCCTGCTCGGCGAGCACGCGCATCGGCGCGATCCCGGTTCCCCCCGCCACGAGCAACAGATTCCTCGTGGATCGTTGGATGACGAAGGACGAGCCGAGCGGACCGAGAAGATCGAGGCGGTCGCCTTCGCGCCGCGAGGCGATCCACTCACCGCCCCCGCCGAGCGCTTTGACGATGAGCTCGATCTCTCCGGCCGCGCGGTCGATGCGGTTGAACGAATACGGCCGGCGCAGCAGGGGATCGAACGACGGCCCCGGGCGGACGTGCACGAACTGCCCGGCGCGCGCCTGACCAGCGATGCCAGGCGCGGAGACCCGCAGAACGGTGCCGAGCTGCCCGATCTCGGCCGTCGCTGCGACGCGTCCGTCCTCGAGGATCAAAGCGGAACCCCGACTGCGAAGGTATAGCCATCCGGATCCTCGAGCACGCAGTCGCGCCAACCGTGCGGCCAGTCGCGCACCGGAACCGCGACGGTGAAACCACTGTCCCTCGCGCGCTGTTCGGCCGCGTCCGGATCGATGCCGAGGATGCGTATCTCCGTCCCGAAACCCCGAGGAGCTGGCTCCTTGAGGCGCGTGGCCCAGGGCATGCGCGCGTACGTGTGATCCGCGTGAAGCTGAAGCCGCACAGCTTCGCGCTCCAACGCGGCGAAATCTTCGTCGGAATAGTGAAGACGCATCTCGAGCACGCCGGTATAGAAAGGAATGCTGCGGGCGACCTCGCGAACGATGAGATTCACGCTGAGCCCTGAGAGGGTCCGCCCGTATTCGGCGGCGCTCATCCACGGCTCCGTCTTTCGCTTCTTCACATCAGTCCGCAGCGGTCGTTGCCACCGGCTCCAGAGAGCGGTACTCGGCAAGCGGGGCGACAGTCGTCGTGACCGCACTGGCGCGAAGGGCCGTGACCACGGCGAGTGCGGTGTCGAGCGACGTGAGGCACGGGACGCGGGCCTCGACCGCGGCGCGGCGGATGAGAAAACCGTCGCGGTCGACGGTCTTCCCGAGCGTCGGGGTGTTGATCACCGCGGCGCACTCGCCCGACCGGATCAGCTTCAGGATGTCCTGACTACCCTCCGCCAGCTTGCGCACCTCGGTGACATCGACGCCGAGCGACCGGATGAGCGCAGCCGTTCCGGACGTCGCGACCAGCTCATAACCCAGCCAATGGAAGCCCTCGATGATCTGGGCGACCTCGGGTTTGTCCTTGTCCGCGACGGTGACGAGGATTTTCCCGCTGCGTGCCGGCGCGAGACCGGCGCCGACGAGCGCCTTCCAGAGCGCGGGCGCGAACGACCGGTCGATCCCCATGACCTCGCCGGTGCTCTTCATTTCGGGGCCGAGATAGGTGTCGACGTCCAGGAGCTTGGCCATCGAGAACACCGGCGCCTTGAGGGCGACGAGCGATCCCGTCGGCCAGATCCCATCGGCGCGCGCGTAGCCCTCGGTGGCGAGGGACGAGCCGAGTGAGATCGCGACCGCGAGCTTCACCAGCGGGACGCCGGTCACCTTTGTCAGGAACGGCACGGTCCGGCTGGCACGAGGATTCACCTCGAGCATCCACACGCGACCGTTCTCGACGATGAACTGGATATTGAGGAGACCCTTCACCGGGAGCGCCTGGGCGATGCGGCGCGTGAGGGCGACGATCTCGTCCCGCTCGACAAGGAGCAGGTTCTGCGCGGGATACACCGCGTAGCTGTCGCCGGAGTGGACGCCGGCGCGCTCGATGTGCTCCATGATCCCCGCGACGAGCGTCTCGCTGCCGTCGGAGACCGCGTCGACCTCGACTTCTTTACCACGCAGATACTTGTCGACGAGGACGCGCCCGGTGCCAGCCTCGAGCGCAGACCTGAAGTAGCGCTCCAGGTCCTCGGGCCCGTATGCGATCTCCATGCCGCGACCGCCGAGGACGTAGCTCGGTCGCACCAACACGGGGTAGCCGATCTCCGCCGCGACGGCGAGTGCCTCCGTCGGCGACGAGGCGGTGCCGCCCGGCGGCTGCGGGATGCCGAGCGCGTCCGCGAAGTCGTGGAATCTGCGGCGGTCCTCCGCGAGCGCGATCGCATCCGCGCTCGTGCCCGCGATCTCGCCACCTATGCCCGCGAGGCGATCCGCGAGATTGAGCGCCGTCTGCCCGCCAAATTGCGCGAGCACCAGGGTCGTACCGGAGCCTTCGTTCTCGAGGACGGAGGCGATGGACTCCTCGTCGAGCGGATCGAAGTACAGGCGGGCGGAGGCGTCGAAGTCGGTCGAGACCGTTTCGGGATTGCTGTTCACCATGATCGGAGCGACGCCCCTCTCGCGGAGCGCCGTGGCGGACTGGACGCAGCAGCAGTCGAACTCGATGCCCTGTCCGATGCGGATCGGGCCGCTGCCCAGAATCACGGCCTTCGGCCCCGCCAGTGGAAGGGCTTCATTCTCCTGCTCGTAGGTCGAGTAGAAGTACGGGGTCACCGCCTCGAACTCGGCCGCGCACGTGTCGACCATTTTGTAGACGGGACGGATCCCCCACTGCGTGCGGAGACGCCGCACGTCAGCGGGCAGCATGCCGGTGAGCGTCGCGATATCAGCGTCGGCGAAGCCCATCCGCTTCGCCGCGCGAAGCAGCGCGGGGGTCGGCGTCCTTCCCTGAAGGTCATCCTCCGCGAAGCGGACGATGCGTGCGATCTTGCGGAGGAACCAACGGTCGATGCGTGTGCGTTCGTGGATGAGATCGATCGGGGCTCCACGCCGCAATGCTGCGAACAGTCGCCACAGTCGATCGTCGGTCGGCTGTCCCGAAAGGAACTCGTCGACGAACTGGCTCGGCTCCGTCACCTCCACCCAGGCCGGCGCCTCCCAGAGCAAGCCCTGCCCCTTGACCTCGAGCGAGCGCAGCGCCTTCTGCAACGCTGCCTCAAACGAGCGGTCGATGGCCATGACCTCGCCGGTCGCTTTCATCTGCGTCCCGAGCGTGCGGTCCGCAGCCGCGAACTTGTCGAAGGGCCACCGCGGGATCTTCACGACGACGTAATCGAGCGCGGGCTCGAATGCGGCAGTCGTCTTCTGGGTCACGGCATTCGGGATCTCGTGCAGCCGCTTGCCGATCGCGATCTTTGCAGCGACGCGCGCGATCGGATATCCGGTCGCCTTCGAGGCGAGGGCGGAGCTTCGCGAGACGCGCGGGTTCACCTCGATGACGAAATACGGCACCTGTGCTTCGGGATCGCTCGAGGGCGAGCGGTCGGGGTCGAGCGCGAATTGGACGTTGCAGCCTCCCTCGATCCCGAGCGCGCGGATGATCCGCAACGCCGCCGAGCGGAGCATCTGGTATTCCTTGTCGGTGAGCGTCTGCGACGGCGCGACGACGATCGAGTCACCGGTATGCACGCCCATCGGGTCGAGGTTCTCCATATTGCAGACGGTGATGCAAGTGTCCGCTCCATCGCGCATCACCTCGTACTCGATCTCTTTCCAACCGAGAAGAGATCGTTCGACGAGCACCTGGCCGATCGGCGAAGCCGCCACCCCGCCTGTTACGCGCGCGGTGAGCTCCTCCGCATCGTTGGCCACGCCGCCGCCGGTGCCGCCGAGCGTGAAGGCCGGCCGGACGACGAGCGCGTAGCCGACCCGCGCCGCGAACGCGAGCGCCTCTTCGACCGAATGCGCGGTGATCGATTCAGGAACCGGCTCGCCGATCGAAATGAGAAGCTGCTTGAACGCCTCGCGGTCCTCGGCCTGCTGGATCGCCGACAGCGGCGTCCCCAGAAGCCTGACTCCAAAGCGTTCGAGCACGCCGGCCTCCGCGAGCTGCACCGCGAGGTTCAGTCCGGTCTGGCCGCCGAGCGTCGCCAGGAGTCCGGTCGGCCGCTCCTTCTCGATGATCCGCTCGAGCACGTCCACGGTGAGCGGCTCGAGGTACGTGATGTCCGCGACGCCGGGGTCGGTCATGATCGTCGCGGGATTCGAGTTCACGAGGACGGTCTCGATGCCTTCCTCACGCAGCGCCCGGCAGGCCTGCGTCCCCGCGTAGTCGAACTCCGCCGCCTGACCGATCAGGATCGGCCCGCTCCCGATGATGAGAACTTTCACAGGTCGAGCCACCCGCCGCCCATCGGAACGCAACGACCCCCGACCCGGACGGCCGTGATCGCGGCACCGGATTTGTCGACCTCGATGTCGAGGATGCTCGGGCGTCCGATCTCGAAACCCTGTTCGCTGCGGATGCGCGTCGTGGGCGCCGCCTGCACCAGCTCGTGGGCGACGATGTACGCGCCGAGCGGCCCCTGGGCCGAGCCGGTCGCCGAATCCTCGCCGATGCCCAAGCCTTGATCGAACATGCGGCCATGCACGTGCGAGCCGGACCGCTCGCCGCTCATCGCGAAGACGTAGACGCTCGCGTCGAGACCACCGGGGCGCCGCGCCCGGCGGACGGCCTTGAGGTTGGCGAGCGGCACGAACAGGAACGGGACGCCCGACGACCCCATCTGGATCGGCACGTCGCTCCGCACCTCCTCGACGGCGAGCCCGAGGGCCTCGGCCGCCATTTTTCGCGTGATGGTCGTTCCGGTGAACGTGGGGAGCGGCTGGTCCATCTGCACGAAGCCCTCGCGCAGGGTCACGCGGATGACGCCGACACCCTCCTCGAGGCGCGTCGTCCCGTCCTTTCCATCGGCGAGGACGAAGGCCGTCCCGATGGTCGGATGCCCGGCGAACGGAAGCTCCGCATCGGGCGTGAAGATCCGCACGCGATGGTCGGCCGCGGACGAGCTTGGTTTCAGCACGAAGGTCGTCTCGGAGAGGTGAAGCTCTTTCGCGATGGCTTGCATCGTTGTGGCGTCGAGCGCCCCCGGCTCGCGGAAGACCGCGAGCGGATTCCCGCCGAATGCCTTGTCGGTAAAGACATCGACGAGCCGGTATTCGTAGCGGGTCATTTGCGTGCCACCGACGACCGCACATCGTTCATAAAGGCGTCGAAGACCGGCTCGTTGTCCTTCGGGCCGGGCGCGCCTTCCGGGTGGTACTGGTAGGTGCGGATCGGAAGGCGCTCGTGCGCGAGGCCCTCGATGGAGCCGTCGTTCAGGTTCCGCGACGACACGACGAATCCTGAGTCGGGGGGGATCGACGATTCGTCGACCTGGAATTCGTGGTTCTGGCTCGTGATCGCGACGCGCCCGGTGCGAAGGTCCTGGACCGGATGGTTCGCGCCGTGATGACCGAACGGCAGGCGCGAGGTGGTCGCGCCGATCGCGCGGCCAACGAGCTGGTGGCCGAGGCAGATCCCGAGGATTGGAAGCGCGCGGTTCATCCCTCGCGACGACGCCGCTTCGACCAGCGTGCGGGTCGCCGCCGCGATCAGGGGGATCGCCGCGGGATCGCCGGGTCCGTTCGAGATGACGATCCCGTCCGGCGACCAGGACAGGATCTCGCGCGCCATCGACGTCGCGGGGAACACCTTGACCGTCGCACCTTTTTGCACGAGGCAACGGATCTGGTTCTCTTTCACGCCCGTGTCGAGCAGCGCGACCTTGGGACCGCTTCCGCTCTGGCGCTCGAGCCCGCTCGACTCGACGACGAGCGGCTTCGTCGAGAGCGCCGGGATCGATCGCGCCGTTGCGACGGCCTCGCGGGCGATGTCCTCGCTCTGCGACCGGTGCGGCGGAACCTGCAGGATCGCGCCGCGAAGCGTGCCCTTCGCCCGAAGGCGACGGACGAGCGCGCGCGTGTCGATGCCGACGAGTCCGGGGACACCGTACGAGCGCAGGTACGCCTCGAGATCGACCGTCCCCTCGCGGCATGTGTCGACGAGCTCGCGGACGATGAGGCCCTCGACCCAAGGACGCCGGCTCTCGGCGGCGCGTTCGAAGGTCCCGTAATTCCCGATGAGCGGATATGTCAGGACGACGATCTGCCCGTTGTACGAAGCGTCGGAAACGATCTCTTGATAGCCGGTCATCGCCGTGTTGAACACGACCTCGCCCGACGCCGGCGATCCGTCGCCGAACGCCTCGCCCCACCACGTCGAGCCGTCTTCCAGCCCGAGGACCGCCGCCCTGGTCATCGGTGCATAACTATACGTTTCGGCTGCATAAAGATGCAATTGTCCTTCGAGCTCAGCGACGGCCGACCGCTTCCGCATTTCCCTCCCGCCTTTCACCGAGCTTCGTTTCGCCCCCAAGCGAGACGTGCACGACCCGGCCGATGACCGTGCGGCCGAGGACCGGCGTGTTCTTTCCTTTCGACATGAGCTCGTCCGCGGTCACGAGCCACTCGGCTTCACGGTCGATCGCGATCCAATCGCCGCGCTGGAGCTCGATCCCGAGCACGCGCGCGGGTCCGGTCGTCAGCGCATCGATCACCGCTCCGATCGGCGCCCAATGGACGCGCACACCGCCAAGTACGAGCGCGAGCGCGGTCTCGAGACCGGAGATCCCGAACGCGGCCTGATCGAACTCGACGTCCTTCTTCACCGACGCGTGTGGCGCGTGGTCGGTCGCGATGGCGTCGACGGTCCCGTCGACGAGTCCGGCCCACAGGGCCCGGACGTCGGCGTGACCGCGAAGGGGTGGATTGACCTTCGTCGAGGAGTCGTAGGGAACCCCCTGCAGCGCCTCGTCGGGAACCTCCCAGGCGAACGCCCGCGAACCCGCGACCCAGTCATCGGTCATCGCGAGGTGATGCGGCGTCACGTCGCAGGTGATCGGGGCCCCCTCGGCCTTCGCGCGTCGCACGAGCTCGATCGATCCGGCGGTCGAAAGATGCGTGAGGTGCAGACGCCCTCCGGTCATCTTCGCCAGTCCGATGGCGCGCGCGACCGCTGTTTCTTCGGCTGCCGCCGGCATCCCCGGAAGGCCCAGGCGCGCGGATACCGCGCCTTCGTGCATGACGCCCTTTGCCGAGAGCGAGAGGTCCTGCGGGTGCTCGATCACGGGCCTGCCGGTCACGCGCGCGTACTCGAGCGCACTGCGGAAGAGCCGGCCGTCCTCCACGGGCGACCCATCGTCGGAGAAGGCCACCGCGCCGGCCGCGGCGAGCTCGACGAGGTCGGCGAGCTCGCGGCCGTTCCTGCCGCGCGTGATCGTCGCGATGGGCAGGACACGAGCTCCTCCGGCCGACAGCCCGCGAGCGATCAGCTCGGCGACGAGACCCGGCGAGTCGATCGCGGGCTCCGTGTTCGGCATCGCGCACACCGTCGTGAATCCGCCACGAAGGGCGGCCTTCGCTCCGGTCGCGATCGTTTCCGAATCCTCGAACCCGGGCTCGCGAAGGTGGGCGTGAAGATCGATGAATCCCGGCACGACGAGGTAGCCCTTCGCCTCCAATGCGCGCCGGTCGACGGTCATGGGCTGTCTCCATCGGCTGCGGGGCCCCTATCCCCAGGGGCAGGGGCCCCTGATGGGGCAGGGGCCCCAGCAAGCAGGTACAGCAGCGCCATTCGCACTGCGACGCCGTTCGTGACCTGCCGCTCGATCAGCGAGCGAGTCCCGTGCGCGACCGCCGCGTCGATCTCGACCCCTTCGTTCATCGGACCGGGGTGCATGACCGGCGCGCCCGGCCGCATCTTCCCTACACGGTCGGCGGTGACGCCCCACACGCGCGAGTACTCGCGAAGCGACGGCAGGAGTCCCGATTCCTGGCGCTCGCGCTGCAGCCGCAGCGCGATCACGCCGTCAGCACCGTCGAGCGCCTTGTCGAGATCGGACTCGTACGTGACACCGGGCGGAAGCTGGCCGCATCGCCACGCCGTCGGGATAAGGGTCGGCGGTCCGGACAGGGTGATACGCACGCCGAGCGGGATAAGGGTGTTGATGTCAGAACGCGCGACGCGACTGTGAAGTATGTCGCCGACGATAACGATGCGTTTTCCATCGAGATCGCCCAGCGCGTCGCGAAGCGTGTACGCATCGAGAAGGCCCTGCGTCGGGTGGGCGTGCCATCCGTCGCCCGCGTTGATCACGGCGGCGTCGGTCCGCTCGGCGACAAAGTACGGAGCACCTGAAGACGCGTGTCGCATCACGACGACGTCGCCACCGAGCGCCTGCAGGGTGCGAACGGTGTCGTACAACGACTCGCCCTTCTCGACCGACGATCCGCTCGCCGTGATGTTCGTCACGTCCGCCGACAGCGCTTTCGCGGCGAGCTCGAACGAGACGCGCGTGCGGGTCGATGCCTCGGCGAAGAACAGGATGACCGTGCGTCCGCGAAGCGGTGGCGCGCGCCGGATGGGGCGCTGAAGGATTTCGATCATCGCTCGCGTTTGCTCGAGGACGGTCTCGATCTCGTCACGCGACCAGTCATCGGTGTCGAGGACGTGACGGCGGCTCCACTTCATGCGGGCACCCTCGTGACGACCTCGACCTCGTCGCGGCCGTCGACCTCGGCGAGGTGCACTCGCACGTCGTCGCCGGCGGCGGTCGGCACGTTCTTGCCGACGAAGTCAGCCCGGATCGGAAGCTCGCGGTGTCCGCGGTCGACGAGGACCGCGAGGCGGATCGCGCGAGGGCGGCCGTAATCGACGAGCGCGTCCATCGCGGCGCGGATGGTGCGCCCGGTGAAGAGCACATCATCGACGAGGACGACCACGCGCCCATCGACGGAGAACGGGATCTCCGATTCGCGAACGACGGGCGCGTAGCCGATGCGCGTCAGGTCGTCGCGATAGAGGGTGATGTCGATCGCGCCGAGCGGGACGTCCACACCCTCGTTCGCCCGGATCGCTGTCTGGATGCGGGCGGCGAGCGCGTCACCGCGCGCCCGAATGCCGACGATGGCCAGAAGGGAGAGGTCACGGTCACGCTCGACGATCTCGTGCGCGATCCGCGTGATGGCCCGGCGGACGTCGTCCGCCGCGAGCAGCGTGGTCGTCTGGCGCTCCTTCCCGGCCTCACAGGACCGGTCCTTAAAGGTGGTGGCGCTGGTTTGAAGTATATGTTTGATGAGACCGCATTGCGCTGGGTTGGCACGGTTCCAGCGGTAGCGTAGGTCGCCGTGCGAATCATCCTCGCGATCCTCTCTGTCCTGCTGTTCGGTGTGGTCGCGGTGTCGATGTCGTCGGGCAGAGCGCCGTTGGCCGCGGGGCCGGCTCTCGCGCCCCGCTACACGCCGATGCCCGCGGTCGCGACGACGCCACCAGACATCGGCGAGCGCGGCGCGCGGACCTACGTGCAGGTCTGGGGCATGTTCGCGTTGCCGATCGAGGGCGGCGACATACCGGGGGATCCCGAGCTCCTGCCCGGAGCCCTGCGCGACTATCGGGGCGGGGTCCACGAGGGGATCGACTTCCCTGTTGCGGACGGAACCGCGGTCCTTGCCGCCGCGAGCGGGACCGTGGCGCGCGTCGATCTAAGCTTCGTCGATTGGAACCCCGAGGATCGGGACGCCGCGCTGTCCGAGGCGGTCACTCTTGGGTACACGCCGGCCGCGACGCTCGACCGCATACGCGGCCGCCAGGTGTGGATCGACCACGGCAAAGGCGTGATCACGCGCTACGCGCATCTCTCCGCGGTGGAGCCGCTCGTGCTCGGGCAGAAGGTCGACGCGGGTGCGCTGATCGGCCAGGTCGGAAGCTCAGGGTATCCGCAGGGCGGGCCGCACCTCCACTTCGAGGTCCGGGTCGGCGACGGCTTCTACGGAGATGGTTTGAGCGGCGACGAGCTGCTGCGCGCGGTGTCGCGGCTCTTCCGCTAAGAGTCCGCGGTCGTGCCCTCGAGGTAGCACCGCGCGCAAAGGCGCTCGTTCTCGACGAGGCTTAGGTACCCGGTCCCCGCGCAGCGATCACAACGCCCATCGATCGGCGTCCGTCCGGCAACTCGGTCGCCCAGACGAAGCCAGCCGGTGACGGCGCGCTCGGCATCCTTGTCGTTCATCGAGTTGCGTGACGCCGCAAATGAAATGCCATTCGGCACCCCTAATGGGGGCCGCTATGCGGTGTTACCGAGCTGTTGCTTAGCGGAGGCCGGTGCGTCGAGCGCGGAGGGCTGCCTCGAGTACGACCTCGACCGACTCGGAGGCGAGGGGCGCCGGCAGCGTTCGGAAGACCCCGATCTCAGCGACCTTGTCTTTTTCGGGAGCGTCGTACCACCACGAGAGGTGGCTGACCTCGCACATGTAGACGTACGCGGTCGTGCTCTTCGGGGTCTGGTAGCGGATAGCGCCGAGCAGATCTAAACGCGGCGGAACGATGCGCGCCGAGTCCCAGAGCTCACGCTTGGCGACCTCGAGGATCGTCTCGCCGGCCTTGCGCCCGCTCGTCGGAAAATGCCATCCGGCGGCGTCGGCTTTTCGGATCCACACCGTCAATTCGCCGTAAAACGGGATGATCATCGCGAGCTGCGCCGACGCGGGTGGGTACTCGCGGAAGGTGTTGTCTCGCCTAGAAACGAATGAGTGTTCGGCCACTTTGTCGCACACTATGCAAGGGACAAAGCGAGCGTCAATAGCGC
>JALYLL010000410.1 GCA_030774255.1 Chloroflexota bacterium
GCGGTTTCCTGTTCTTCGTCGGGCTGTTGCTCTTCCTCTTCGCGGACGCGGCGCTCTCGATCGCGAGCCACGAGAAGGCGATCGGCGCGTCGGTCACGTTCCTGCCAGAGTGGTTCCGCGAGATCACCGTCGCGTACGCGATCGCGTCGTTCGTCGGCGCGCTCATGCTCGGCCTCGTGTTCTTCGACCTCATCGGGATGACGCACCTGGGTCCCTGGGATGACCTCGCGCCCAGGCCGCGGAGGTGGCTCACGGGAACTGCGCTCGTTCTCGCGGTGTGCTTCCTGCTGCTCTCGCTTTTCCTTGCATTCTGGCGCGCGTCGATCGTCGTGACCGACTTCATCCCGGCGGACGTCGCCAACAAGTTCGAGGGCATCGCGCTCACGTTCCCGATCCCGCTCATGCTCGTCGCGACCGCGCTCATCGCCTGGGGCGCGATCGCGATGCCGTGGCTCGCGTGGATCCTCGTCGTCGGCGCGCTCGCGCTGGTGATGCTGCTCGCGGCGCTCGTGCTTCGCGCGGTGAGCCGCGCGCTCCCGCCGCTCGCGGTGCTGCTCGGCGGCGTGCTCCGCGTGCTGGGGATCGCGGGCATCGTCCTATTAATAGGTGTCATCGCGCTCGCAGCGGGCGCGTATTTCGTGCTGAGCGTCGTCGCGGTGGGAGTCGTGTTCCTCGGCGCATTCGCTGGGTTACTGCTGTGGGCGGTCGCGTGGCTCGCAGCCCAGGCGATCGTGTACCTCTTCCGTCTGCTCGCGAAGGTCTCGGACGCGCTCGAGGTCGTGCTGCAGAGGCTCATTGACGCGGTCATGTATCCCGGTCGCGTGCTCTGGAACTGGCTCGCGAGCTTCGACCGATCGCGCGCGATGCATCTGCAGCCGATTCGCCCCATCGAGCCACGTACGCTGCGTCTCGCGCCGGGCGAGCAGCCGCCTGCGCTCGAAGAGGCGGCCCGCTAACCCTCGCAGGGGGACTTAGAGAAGCCGCGCTATTGCTCGGTCGTCGAGTGGGTCGATGCGTCGAATCAAGCGGACCCGGTCGAAGTCGCTATCCGCGGAGACGATTGTGTCGATCCCGTTTGCGAGCGCCGTCGCCACATGGATCCTGTCATTGGATCCGAGCCGCTTGGCGTCGAGCCGTAGGGCTCGGGCCACGATGTCGTCGGTCACCGGGAGAAGCGGCGTGAAGGCGCGGTAGGCACGTTCGGCGAGACCGCGGATCGGACCCACCCGCCCGCTGAGCTCGAGATGCCAAACCTCTTCGAGCACAGCCGTGCTGACCTTGCCGTCGGCTCTTCCGGCAGCGATGGCGGTCAGGACCGCAAGGCACGATTCCCTGTACTCCGAGGGGATAGCGGCGTACACGATGACGTTCGCGTCGACGAGGAATGTCAACGGCGACGGCGGGCCCGAAGGGGTAAGCGCTCACGTTCTTCGTCGATGATCCGCTCGAGCTCTCCTGGAGGCACGAAGCGGCCACCCCGCATGCTCTTGATCTCCGCGACGGCGCGCGAGCGTTCTTCTGGATTCGGCGCAGGACCGCGGGTGTCGATCGCCTCGCGGATGAGCGCGCCGACCGACGAGCGGCGTCGCTTTGCCTCCGCCTCCAGACTTCGTCTTTGCTCCTTACTCATCAGCACCTGAAGGCGCTCCGTAAACATACACATATCCTACACATGTAGCGGCCTGCGCTTGCTGGTGGGACTGGGGCGGTGACATTGACGGTCCCGCGCGCTAGGCGTCTGATGGTCGGGTGCAGCCATCGTCCACCGGGAACGTCGCCGTCGTCACCGGCGCAACAGGCGGCATCGGCAGGGAAATCGCGCGAGGGCTGGCCCAGGCCGGTATGACGGTCGTGATCGGCGCCCGGTCGATCGACCGGGGCGAGGCCGCCGCCACGGACATCGCAGCCTCATCCAATAAAGCCGCACCTGTGCCGGTCGTGATGCAGGTCGACATGGCCGACCGCGCGTCCGTTCGGGCCTTCGCATCGTCGGTCGGCGCGCGCTTTGCCGAGCTCAACGTTCTCGTCAACAACGCCGGAGCGTGGTTCACCGACCGGCGCGTGAGCAGCGACGGCATTGAGCTCACCTTCGCGACGAACGTCCTCGGACCGCACCTGCTGACGGAGCTGCTCTCGCCCCGGCTGCGCGCGTCGAGTCGCGGTCGTGTGGTCAACCTCGTCTCGTCGTTCGCCGGAAGCTACGACGCGTCGAATCTTCAATCACTCGGGTGCCGTACGACGGCGGGAAGGCATACGCGCAGTCCAAGCAGGCGCTGGAGATGCTGACCTGGGGTTTCGCCGCGAGGACGGCAGGTTCGGGTGTGACCGCGAACTGCGCTGAGCCAGGTTTCGTGCGCACCGACCTCAATCGAAATGCCACTGGGTTCCGCACGACCATGATCAATATCTCGGCGCGGCTCTTCGGGGTGACGCCGGCCAAAGGCGCGGAGACTCCGCTGTGGGTTGCCACGGCACCTGAACTCGCAGGTGTCACCGGCAAGTGCTTCGCCAAGCGCAAGGCGAAGGCGGACGAGTTCCGGGAGCCGGCAGCGATCGCGGATCTCGAGCGCGCATGCCGGGAGCTCGAGCGCGACTCCCCAACGTAATGGAGCTCGACTTCCTGTATGTGCCGAGTGCGGACGTCGCAGCGGATGCGACCTACTGGGTGAACGTGCTGGGAGCGCGTCTCGTCTTCGCGGTTGACGGCATGGGAGCGCGTGTCGCGATGCTCGAACTGGGTTCGAGCGGGCCGCACGTCCTGCTCACCGACCATCTCGAGGACAAGCGCACGGTGCTCATCTACCGAGCGGAGAATCTCGACCGCACAATGAAGGAGCTGCAGGCGAAAGGGTGGAAGCGAGGTCGATCGCTCGAGATTCCACACGGACCGTGCGTTTCTTTCGCCACGCCCGGAGGCCAGCGCGTGGCCATCTATCAGCTCGCGCGGCCTGAGGTGGCGAAGCATTTCGTGGGTCGGATGGACTTTGAAGTGGGACGAGCCGGCAAGAAGCGGGGCTGACGAGAACCGGGGCTAGTCCTTGCCCTCCTCGGCTTCGCCTGCCTTGCCGTTGGTAGGACCTTGGTACCCCGGGAACGCCTAATACCTGGGTTTTCCCGCGTTTCGCAGCACAACCTGGCCATTTGAATCGAGTCAATCCACGAAAGGCCTCAACGATTCCGGCCCGCCGCGCGATAAACAGGTAGATGAACGGGATTTGCTACTTCAGCATCCAGATGCGCGCCCTCGCCGCGTTGAGAGACCCTCTGGGAGACGAGGCGGTATGAGCCGTCGCGACGAGCGCGAGCTGCTCGAGTTCGGGGAGCGACTCGCTCGCTACGGCAAGGTCGCTCCGCGACCGGAGTTCCGCTCACAGCTGCGGTCATCACTTCTTGCCGCGCCGCGGGCGCTGGAGGCGCCGCGACGTTCGGCACTCGGATGGTCGCGGTTCCTCGCGCTCCGTCCGGCTCTCGCAGCCATTCTCGTGCTCGTGCTGCTCGCCGCGGCCGGGGGTGGGGCGGCAGCAGCCACGAGCCTTCCGGGCGATCCGGCGTTCGCCGTAAAGCGTGCGGCCGAGGACGCACAGGTCGCGCTGGCAACCGACGACGTGGCGCGCTTGAACACGCTCGTCGCGCAGTCGGATCGTCGTCTCGTGGACCTCGAAACTCTCGTTGCGCGTCGCTCGGCCGCGGTCGGTGCCGGAACCGACGAATACGCCGCGGCTGTTACGCGGGTCGACGCGACGCTGAACCGGGTGGCCGCGCTGCCCGAGAACGCACAGCGTGACGCGGCGCTCGCCCGCGCGTCGGCGGCGAGCGCCGATCATCTCGCGCGGCTGCAGGCCCTCGCGGCGCGTTTGCCGGAAGCGGCGCAGCGCGGGATCCAGCGCGCGATCGAGGTACAGCAGCGCGTCCACGGCAAATCGGACGTCGCACCGGGCCGAAGCGGAGTCCCACTCGCCCCGACACCAGGTCGGGGCGGACCGCCGAGCGGAGTTCCGGGCCGGCCCTGATCTCTCGTCAAGAGACCGCGTCCTTCCGAAACCACAGCGAAACGTTGAGTCGGAGAGCGCCGCGTAACGCGATAGGACATGAGTACCTGTGACCTTGCCGCAACCAACCGCCGCTAACTAACTTGCAGTCTCCTGCCGATGCGTTGGGTTGCAGCTATCGCCATGGTCCTCGCCTTCGCGCTCGTCGCGCCTTCGCCTGCGCTTGCGGCGCCGCCGCCCTACTACCCGCCGATGGAGTACATCCCGGCGGCGCGGAGCAACTACGACGTCGGGCGGACGGCCGCGATCACGACGATCGTGATCCACGAGACCGACGGGACCTGGCTCTCTGCCACCAACTGGTTCCAGAACCGGTATTCCCAGGTCAGCGCGCACTATCTCGTACGCGCGTGGGACGGCGGCATCATGCAATTCGTTGCCGAAGGTGACACGGCCTACCACGCGCGCGCCGCGAACCCCTACTCGATCGGCATCGAGCACGAGTACGACCCGCGACACGCGATCCCGCACACCAACGCGCAATACAGGAGTTCGGCGCTCCTCGTGTGCGCGATCGCAAAGCGCTACGGCATCCCGACCGACCGCAAACACATCATCGGCCACAACGAGGTGCCGGGCACCGATCACAGTGACCCGGGCCCGACGTGGAACTGGACCTACTACATGTCCCTCGTCAACGGGTGCTCGTGGCAGCGGCCGCAGCCGGTCGCGCGCGCCGCCCTTCGGACCGTGTCCGGTCAGGGCTACGTCCCGGCCGCGGGTCTGGAGTTCGACAACGTGAGCGATGAGGTCCTCCTTCTCCAGTGGGACCTCTCGTACCTCGGCTTCATCGATGCGGATGACGTCGCCGCCGGCGGCAGCCGGTTCGGCCCGCTCACCGAGGGAGCGGTGACCGCGTTCCAGGACTCAAAAGGCGTTCCCTCGACCGGCGTGTACGGCGATCTCACGGCGGCGGCGCTCGTTCGGGCGATCCTCGCCGCTCCGGGCGATCTGCCGATTCGCGACCTCGCCATGGGTGCGGAGTCCAACGACGTCGCGCGCCTTCAGGCGATCCTGCAGCGGCTCGGCTACATGGACCTGGTGACGGGTTACTACGGTGAGATCACCGCGGACGCCGTAACGAACTTCCAGCACGACAACGGTATCTACGCGACCGGCGTGTATGGAGCGCTCACGCGTATGGCGCTCGCCGCGCGGATGCGCCCGACGGCGGCTCGCGAGGAGATCGTCGTTGAAGAGGTCGCGCTGACGCGGGTCGCCTTCGTCGCCTTCTCGATGTACCCGTACTAGGGCGCGAGCAGGTCCTTCACCAGGTCGCGCTCCTTCTCGAGCTCGGCGATGGTCGCGGCGATCTTCCCCTTTGCGAACTCGTCAAGCGGCACGTTCGGGACGACCTGAAATGCGCCGTCGCCCTTTGAGTGCAGCGGGAAGCTCGAGATGAGGCCCTTCGGCACTCCGTAGCTCCCGTCGCTCACGACCGCCGCGGAGAAGCAGTCGCCTTTCGGCGTTGGCGTGACCAGCGAGCGCACGTGATCGATGAGCGCCTGAGCCGCTGAGAACGCGCTCGACGCGCCCCGCGCCGCGATGACCGCGGCGCCGCGCTGCTGCACCTGTTGGATGTAGTCGGTTTCGAGCCACTTGCGGTCGACGACCTGGTCCGCCGGCTTGCCGCCCACCTCCGCGTTGGTGAAGTCTGGGTACAGCGTCGCCGAGTGGTTTCCCCAGATCGCGAGCTTCTTCACGTCGCGAACGCGCGCGCCGGCCTTCGCCGCCAGCAGCGAGCGCGCGCGGTTCTGATCGAGGCGGGTCATGGCACTCCACCTGTCGTCCGGGATCGTGTGCGCGTTCGCGCGCGCGATGAGGCAGTTCGTATTGCATGGATTGCCCACGACGACGACGCGCACCGACGACGAGGCATAACGCTGAACGGCCTTGCCCTCCTCGACGAAGATCGGCCCGTTCTTGCGAATGAGGTCCCCGCGCTCCATCCCAGGGCCGCGCGGCACAGACCCGACAAGCAGGATCCAGTCGGCGCGGTGATGCGTCTCCGCACGGTCCGACGATGCGGTCACGCGCTCGAGCAGCGGATACGCGCCGTCCTCGAGCTCCATGAGCGCACCCTTCGCCTTGTCGATCATCGGCGGGATGTCGGAAAGCCGCAGGTCGATCTCGACGTCGGGCCCGAACATCTCGCCCGCCGCGATCCGCGGCAGCAGCGCGTACGCGACCTGACCCGTCGCTCCCGTTACGACGACCTTCACCGTGCTCATCCCCTCTTGTTCGCCCTTCCGTCGGGGAATTCGTCGGCTCCGCCGTAGACGGCCTCGACCTCGATCTCGACGAGGATGTG
>JALYLL010000411.1 GCA_030774255.1 Chloroflexota bacterium
GCGCACGGCGGCGCAGCTCGGCCGCGGCGCGCTCGGCGACGCCGGGCGCCGCGCCGAGGAAGAAGATCCGCGAGCGGCGCTGCGCGAGGTGCGGCACGAGCGCATCGACGAGAAGGCGCCCCGGGACCCTGGGCAGCGGATCGCCGAGGAGGCGCGATGCGGCAACGACGCCGCTGCCGTCGGCGACGACCAGCTGCGCTTCCTGCGCGATACGAGCGACGGCCTCGTCGCTCCGCGCGAGCATCACAAACTCTGGATTCGCGGTGATGACGAATGTCGGCTGGCCCGCATCGAGCCGGCGCAGGATGCGTTCGGCCGCCCCGGCGAGGTCGACGCGGTCGAAGCCCACGCCGAGCACGTCGACCCGCGCGGTCACGAGCTTACTAGCGGACGGCGACGAGGCTTCTGCGGAAGAAGTCGATGTGCTCGAGAGCCAGACCGGTCCCCTTCGCCACGCAGTAGAGCGGATTCTCGGCGACGTAGCAGGCGACCCCGGTCACCTGGGTCAGGAGCTTGTCCATGTTGCGCAGGAGCGCACCGCCACCTGAGAGGACCATCCCCTTGTCGATGACGTCCGACGCAAGCTCCGGCGGCGTCTCCTCGAGAACGGCCTTCACAGAAGTGATGATCTGCTGCAGCACGGGGTCCATCGCCTCGGTGATCTCGTTGCTGCCGATGGTGATCGTGCGCGGCAGTCCCGCAATGAGGTCGCGGCCCCGCACCTCCATGGTGAGCTCGGGGTCCATGGGCAACGCGGAGCCGATCTGGATCTTCACATCTTCAGCGGTGCGCTCGCCGATCATCAGGTTGTACCGCTTGCGCACGAAGTTCGCGATCGCCTCGTCGAGGCGGTTGCCGGCGGCGCGGACGCTCTTGCTGACGACGATCCCGCCGAGCGAGATGACCGCGATCTCGGCCGTGCCACCACCGATCCCGATGATCATGTTGCCGCTCGGTCCGGAGATCGGGAGGTTCGCGCCGATGGCCGCCGCGAGCGGCTCCTCGATGAGGTATGCCTCGCGCGCACCCGCGCGCAGCGCCGCGTCCTTCACCGCGCGTCGCTCGACGCTCGTGACGCCCGACGGCACGCAGATCATGAGCTCTGGGTGGAACACGCGGATCCGCCCACTCACCTTGTTGATGAAGTACTCGAGCATCTTCTCCGTGATCACGTAGTCCGCGATGACGCCGTCGCGCATCGGACGAATGGCCGTGATGCTGCCCGGCGTGCGGCCGAGCATCATCCGCGCCTCCTCGCCGACCGCGACGATGCGCGGGCGATTGCCGTTGCTGTCGTGCGCGAGCGCGACCACCGACGGCTCGGTGAGGACGATGCCCTTCCCGCGGACATACACGATGACGTTCGCGGTCCCGAGGTCGATGCCGATCTGGCGAGCGAACAAGCGTTGTCCTTTCAAGCTGCGGAACGCGAGCGAGAACGTCAGTCTAGGGGGCGGTCACGCACCGATCGCGATGAGGATGAAGTCGGTCAAGAGACCGGCGAAGAATCCGACGCCGATGCCCCAGCCGTTCCACAACGGCGAGCTGAGCTTCCGTCCGGATGCGAAGAGCTCACCGATGACGAACACGAGCGCGCCGGCGGCGACAGAGAGGAAGAGCACCGAGACCGGTGGCGACGAGAAGGTGTAACCGATGATCGTGCCGGCGAAGTTGGGGCCGCCGCCGATGATCCCGACCAGCCCGAGCAGCGCCCAGCTCGGTCGCTTTCCCGCGAGCGGCGCGGCGATCCCAAAGGCCTCGGTCACGTTGTGCAGGCCGAAGCCGACGACGAGGGTGAGAGCGAGCGTGAGGTCGCCCTTCTGAGCCGAGCTTCCGATCGCCAGGCCTTCCGAGAAGTTGTGCAGGCCGATCCCGGTGGCGATGGCGATCGCGAGGTTGGTCGCGGTGAAGCCAGGCCCGATCGATACGCGGCGCATGTAGTAGACGAGGCTCAGCAGCCCGATCCCGAAGCCGACGGCGAGCACGGCGAACAGCAATGGGAGATCGGCTGGCTGGGAGTGGATGGCCGCCTCGATCGGCTGGATCGCGTGCTCGACGATGTCGACGAACAGGAAGAACAGGATCCCGATGGCCAGGGCATTGAGGAACGCCATATGGCGCGGCGCGACGACACGGACGCGCGCCAGCGGCAGCCCGAGGAAGATCGTGAGGCCGGCGACCGACCCGAGGATCACCGTTTCCAAGAACGACATTAGGTGCGCCTAAATATATCCGACCTCATTGGTCGGAAATGCGCGGTCGGATCAGCGCCTCGTACTGTCGGGCGATGGCATCGAGCGCCGTCGAGGAGTACCTGCAGGCGATCTACACGCTGGCGGACGAGAGCGCCCACGTGGTCTCGGCGCGGCTTGCCGAGTTCCTCGGATTCTCAGCGCCGGCCGTGTCGGAGATGGTCCACCGCCTGGAGCGCGAAGGTCTGGTGTCGCTCGACGGTCATAAGGAAGTGCATCTGACCACGACCGGCAAAGCCCAGGCCGACTCCATCGTGCGTCGTCACCGTCTGGCCGAGCGGTTCCTCGTCGAGGTCCTCGGCTTCGAGTGGTGGAAGACCCACGAGGAGGCGGAGCGGCTCGAGCACGCGATGTCGGCCGAGATGGAGGCCCGGATGGTGTCCGTGCTCGGCGATCCCCAGACCTGCCCGCACGGCAACCCGATGCCCGGCGTCACCCCAAAGCCGACGCGCCCGCTGGAGGCGGTCGCCACGGGCGAGCGCGCGACGGTCGAGCGAATCCCGGACCAGTTCGAGCACGAGACAGGGTTCCTCGAGTACCTCGACTCGCAGGGCGTGAAGCCCGGCGTGATCATCGAGATCATCGAGCATGGTCCTACCCTCCTTCGTGTGCGGGTCGACGGGACGGTGCGATCGCTGCGGCCCGACTGCGGGAAGAAGGTATGGATGGCCAGATGACCAACGCGAAGATCTTCGTGATCCAAGGTGCCGACACGTACTTCCTCGCGCGGATCCCGGCGCTGCCCGGCGCGAACGCATCGGGGAAGACCCGCGACGAGGCGATCGCGAACGCGCGCAAGGCGTTCCGCGCGTACCGCGACCTGCTGGAGGCGCGAGGCGTGTCCGTCGAGCACTGGAAGGACATCGATCCGGACACGATCCCGGCGGAGGACACGCCGCCGAGCGGCATCTTCCCGGGTGAGGACCTGCCGCTCCAGGAGCACGAGATCCGCGACTTCCTCCATCAGTTCGAGGCCTCGCGCGCGGCACTCATTTCGCTGGTGAAGGGACTGTCGGCGCCGCAGCTCGAGAAGAAACCGACCGAGGTCACCTGGAGCGTGCGCGAGGCGCTCGAGCACATCATGGAAGCGGACGTCGAATTCCTCGCGAAGCTCGAGAAGTGGCCGGACGACCCGTTCGGCACGCTGCAGGCGACCCACCGGATCGCGTTCCAGCGGTTCAGCGTTATGGAGCCCGGCGACTTCGTCGATCACGAGATCATGGGTCGCCGGTGGACGACGCGCCGCGTGATGCGCCGGATGCTCGAGCACGAGTTCGAGCACTACGAGCACATCAAGGAGATCATGGCCGCCCTCGGCGGCGACCGACCACCGGAGTGAGGCTTCGGACGGCGCTGCTTGGCGTCGTCCTCACGGCCTGCGTGAGCACTCCGTCCGCGACGAGCGGAGCCTCGGATCGGACGACGACCGCGCAGCCGACGGCACCGCCGGTGAGCATCGCGGAGAGCACGTACGGCCGCCTCGTCGCCCGTACCGCGCCGGGCGCGCGATGCACCGTCGAGGTGCGCGTCGAGTCGCCGAAGTTCGGCGACATTCCGCCCGCGGCCATCGACGCCACTGCGGACACATCGGGGACGCTGGCCGTCACGTATGCGGCGCCGGCCCTGCCGAAGCAGACGGCTCGGCATGTCGTGACCTGCGGGACCGCCGTGGCAAGCGCCGACGTCGCGATCGCCGGCTATCCGATCGCACCGCAGCACTTCACCGCTCGGATCCGGGTCGCGGGCGTGACCGAGCAGATCGACGGTGTCACGGTCCGGCCGGAGCCGTCGCTCGCAGCGGCTCGCGACCGCGACGTCGATGCGCTCGCGCGCACGCTTGAGTCCGAATGGTCGACGGCGACGCGCGGGCTGAGCACCATCGAGCTGGTGCCGGCCGCGCCGGCAGACATCGTCCTGACCGTCGTAGCGGCGCGAACGAATTCCTACCTGAACCGGTGGTCCGGTGACGGTTCGATGGCGATCTTTCTGTTCCCGGCAACAGATTCGGCGGTGCTATCCCCGGACAACTTCGTCGCGGTCGCGCTTCACGAGCTGGGGCATCTGTGGTGCTGCACCGGTCCGGACGCCTCACCCGACGGCCATTGGGCGCAGCCGGTGGCCGATCCCCTGCTGCAGGGGGTCGACCGATTCGGTCTGATGAACCACCCGGTGACCTGCGTCGTCTTCGGCGCCAGCGTCGAGAGCTGCCCGAACCGGTTCAGCGAGCGCGATCTCCGCTCGATGGGTTTCGCGAAGATCCCACCGCCACCGCGGAACGCCTGCGTCGACACGAAGAACGCGCTCCTCGCGCAGCTCGCCACGCTGAAGGATCAGCTGGCCGGCGCGAAGGCGACGGTGGACGCGACCGACGCGTCGCTCGCGGCCTTGGGCGCACAGATCAAAGCGCTCGAAGCCAGGTACCCGAACGGCATGCCGCCGGATGTATACGCGTCGTACTCCGCGCTGATCGACCGGTACAACGCCCTGGTCGCGACCGAGCGGACGCAGGTCGCCGCCCACAACGCGCTCCTCGCGCAGAGCAACGGCGTGGTCGATCAGGTCAACGGGCTGCTCTGCTAGGGGCGGTCCGCCCACTCCCGCGCGCGCACCAGGTTCCGCTCGATCAACCCGCGCTGATCGGCGCGGACGTCGGGCAGCCCGTCCGGCGGGAACCAGCCGAGCTCGGCGACCTCCGCGGTCAACGACTCGGTGCCGCCGGTCACGCGGAACGCGAAGACGAGCTCGACGCGGGCCCAGCGGAAGCCGGTCACGACCTCGATCACGGGCCCGACCTCGATCGCGAGCCCGGTCTCCTCGCGGATCTCGCGCGCGAGCGCGTCCTCCACGCGTTCCCGTCGATGCAGGAAGCCGCCGAGGAAGCGCCACTGCGGCGCTCCGAAGCGATGCCGCGCCAGCAGCACGCGGCCACGTGCGTCGACGCCGAGGCCGGTCACGCCGACAAGGAATCGCTCGTTCGCGGCGGTCATGAACCGCCGCTGCCACCGCACCGGGAACGCGTTGAAGAGCAGCGCGAGGGCGCGCATGAGCATCGCCGGACTGTACCGCCGGCTAGGGGATCCCCACCGCCGCGATCCCGTGGCACGCCGGCACGGGCACCTTCTGGACGACGAGCCTCGTCTTCACGTCAATGACGTTCACCATGCCGTCCACGTTGGTCGTGAGCAGGATCCGGTCACCGAGCGGGTCGTAGGTCGTATGGAACGGCTGGCTTCCGAGGCCCTTCGTCTCGGCGACGATCTTCCGGCTCTTGTAGTCCACCCAGAGAAGCGACGGTCCCTTGTGATCCGAGAGCACCATGATCGACTTGTCCGGCAGGAAGTACATCCCGTCCTGGTTCTCCTTCATCGTGTGGAACGGGTAATGGTTCGACCCAAGGTGGATCTCTTCCTTCACTGTGAACGTGTCGGGGTCGTAGATGACCATCCGATCCGATGGCTTATCGATGAAACCGGACGACGACGACCAGATCTCGCTCTGATCGGGCGTGTAGTACGCGTCGTGCACGTCTTGGACCTTGAACTTCGTGATCTTGTTCGTCGCAAGGTCGTACGCGCGGAGGTGATCGGGCTCGCTGCTGTTGGTGACGGTGAACAGGAGGATGTTCGGGCGCTTCGTTCCGATCGTGAGCACGTGCTGCGGCACGCCGACGATGAGCGGCGTCAGCAACTTCCACGTGCCGACCTCGATCCGCGCGATGTACGAGTCGCGCTCGTGCGCGACGTAGAGGATCTTCGAGTCAGGCGCGAAGGTGATGCCGTGTGGCTGCTTCCCGACCTTGATCCGCACGACCTCCTTCATCGCGATCGGGTCGATGATCGAGGTTTGGTCGGAGAGCCGGTCGTTCACGGCGACCCACTTGCCGTCGGGGGACACGGCCATCTGATGCGGGAGCTTCCCGACCGGGATCTTCGCCACGAGCGCGAACTTGGCGTTCGGCGCGCCTTCGAGGACCCAGACCTGCTCGGTGTTCTCGCTCGCGACGAAGACCCGCAGCTTGCTGTACGCCGGGCCCGCCGGCGCGGGCGTGCTCGTCGTCTCGGCGCTCGGCGTCGCGCTCGCGAGCGCGATCTCGGTCGGGCTGGCGGTCGGGATCGGGGTCGCCGGCAGCTCGGCCGCGTCGATCGCGCAGGCGGACACCACGATCGCGAGAACGGCAAGCCGCGCCAGGGACCGCGCGAGCCTCATCCTGTCAACACCACCACGCCACCCGCCGGAGGGCTCCCCCCGACCGGACCAGTATCGGGCTAGATCCCCCGGCGGCGCCGCCGTTCGGACACCCGGAGCCGGACCATCGCGCGCTCGAGCGATGCCCGGGCCCGCGCTTCATCAAGCCCGACCGGGCCCGCCTGCAGTGCCTCGCGCGCCCGAGCGCGCGCCGCCTCCGCACGGGATTCGTCGATGTCCTCGACGCGCTCCGCCGCCTCGGTGAGGACGACGACCCGATCCGGGCGAACGTCCATGAACCCGCCGAACACCACGAGCGACGTCTCGGCGCCGCCCTTCTTGATGCGAAGCTCGCCCGGCCCGAGCGTTGTGAGGAGCGGGGTGTGGTGCGGCAGGATGCCGAGGTACCCCTCGCTCCCTGGCGCGATGACCATGTCCACGTCGTCCGTCAAGACGGCGCGCTCGGGCGTGACGATCTCGAGGCGGATCGGCACTGCCTAACCGCTCGCCTTCGCCATCTGCTCGCCCTTCTCGCGGGCCTGCTCGATCGTGCCGACGTTGAAGAACGCCTGCTCAGGCAAGTCGTCGTGCTTTCCCTCGAGCACTTCCTTGAAGCTTCGGACGGTGTCCGCGACCTTCACGTAGACGCCCTCGAGGCCGGTGAACTGCTTGGCCACATTCAACGGCTGGGCGAGGAAGCGTTGGATCTTGCGGGCGCGCGCGACGAGGACCTTGTCGTCGTCGGAGAGCTCGTCGACGCCGAGGATAGCGATGATGTCCTGGAGGTCCTTGTAGCGCTGGAGCACGCGCTGCACTTCGCGCGCGACGTCGTAGTGCTCCTGCCCGACGACCAGCGGATCGAGCGCGCGGCTCGTCGACGTCAGCGGATCGACCGCCGGGTAGAGCGAGAGCTCGGTGAGGTAGCGCTCGAGGCGGATCGACGCGTCGAGGTGGGCGAACGTCGTGGCCGGGGCCGGGTCGGTGTAGTCGTCGGCCGGCACGAACACCGCCTGCAGCGACGTGATCGAGCCCTTCTTCGTCGAGGTGATGCGCTCCTGGAGCTCGCCCATCTCGGTGGCCAGGGTCGGCTGGTAGCCGACGGCGCTGGGCATCCGGCCGAGCAGCGCGGACACCTCGGAGCCCGCCTGGGTGAAGCGGAAGATGTTGTCGATGAAGATGAGGAGGTCGCGTCCCTCCTCGTCGCGGAAGTATTCGGCGATGGTGAGGCCGGTGAGCGCGACGCGGAGGCGCGCGCCCGGCGGCTCGTTCATCTGACCGAAGACCATCGACATCTTGTCCATGACGCCGGACTCCCGCATCTCGCCGATGAGCTGCGTGCCCTCGCGCGAGCGCTCGCCGACCCCACAGAAGACCGAGTAGCCGCCGTGCTCCGAGCCCACATTCCGGATGAGCTCCTGGATGACGACGGTCTTGCCCGTGCCGGCGCCACCGAAGATCGCGGACTTGCCACCCTTGAAGAACGGGCAGATGAGGTCGATGACCTTCATCCCCGTTTCGAAGATCTCGGCTGTGGTCGCCTGATCGGCGAAGGACGGCGGCCGGCGGTGGATCGGGTCTCGGCGCTCACCCTTCACAGGCCCCTTGCCGTCGATCGGCTCGCCGACGACGTTGAACACGCGGCCCAACGTCTCCTTGCCCACGGGGACGGTGATCGGGCCTCCGGTGTTGGTGGCCTTCATGCCGCGGCGCAGGCCGTCGGTGGTCTGCATCGAGACGGCGCGCACCCAGTTGTTCCCGAGGTGCTGCTGGACCTCGGCGACCACGAGCTCGCCGTCGTCGCGCTTCACCGTCAGCGCGTGGTAGATCTCCGGGAGCTCGCCCTCCTCGAACCGCACGTCGAGCACCGGCCCGATGATCTGGACGATCTCCCCCGTTTTACCGGCTCCGCCGGATCGTTTCCCGCCGGTGGCCTTTCGCGTTTCCACGGCCATCGTCTTATCCCTTCATGGCTTCGGCGCCGCTTGCAATTTCAAGCATTTCCTTCGTGATCCGTGCCTGGCGAGCCTTGTTCGCCTCGAGCGTGAGGTCGTCGATCAAGTCGCCGGCGGCATCGGTCGCGTTGCGCATCGCGACCATCTGCGCCGAGAACTGGGACGCCTTCGACTCCAGGACCGCCTGGTAGACGGCCACCTCGATGAACCGCGGCACGATGAGGTTCATCACCTCCGCCGGGTCCGGCTCGAACAGGTACTGGACGCTCTCTTCCTTCGCGCGCTCGGCCTCGGGCTCGAGCGGCAGAAGGCGGCGGATCGTCGGCTCCTGACGGAGGGTGTTGATGAACCGAGTGAACGCGAGATGCACTTCGTCGGCGTTCCCCGCGATGAACTCGTCGACCGCGGCGCGGGC
Organism: Chloroflexota bacterium; assembly: GCA_030774255.1. GTDB lineage: Bacteria > Chloroflexota > Limnocylindria > P2-11E > P2-11E > 3-1-20CM-2-70-9. The sequence goes on from JALYLL010000411.1 coordinate 8,805, forward strand.
GACCGCGTTCGTGTCGGCGGTCGTCGGGCGGTCGGGGACGTTCGGGAACTCCGCTGTCAGCGGGGCGCGCATCCGGCGCAGCGCGTTGATGCCCTTGCGGCCGACGGCGATGTACGCCGGCGACGGCCGCTCGCTCGCGAAGCGCGTCGTGGCGCGGACAAGATTCACGTTCATCGGGCCGACAAGACCGCGGTCGGTCGTGATCAGCACGACGGCGACCTTCTTCACCTCGCGCCGCGCGAGCAGCGGGCTGAGCTCCGGGTCCGCGTAGGGCGCGAGGTCGTTCAGGACCGATCGGAGCCGCTCCTCGAACGGGCGCGATGCGAGGACGGCTTCCTGGGCGCGGCGCATCTTCGATGCGGCCACGAGCTGCATCGCCCGCGTGAGCTGCTGGATGTTCTTGATCGACCGGGCGCGCCGGCGCAGATCCCTCTCGCTGGGCATTAGCCTTTCGCCGCCTCCGCCTTCGGAGCGTCCGCCTTCGGCGCCTCGGTCTTCGGGGCATCTGCCTTCGGAGCGTCCGCGTAGCTGTTGGTCTTCTTGAACTCTTCGATCATCGTCTTCGCTTGGGCCTCGATCTCCTTGTCGAACGTCTTGTCCTTGGAGATCTTGTCCGCGAGCTCGCGATATTGCGTCTCCATGAACCGGAAGAGGTCGCGCTCGAAGTCCTTGACCTTGGGGGTCGGGATGTCATCGAGGTAGCCGCTCGTGACCGCGTAGATGATCACG
>JALYLL010000412.1 GCA_030774255.1 Chloroflexota bacterium
ACCCCTCCTCCGGGGCTTTAGGCGATCCCTCGCACCTCGCCGGTCGCGAGAAGATCCCGTAGATAGCGTCCGGTAAAGGAGCGCCGCACGCGCGCCACCGCCTCCGGCGTTCCCTCGGCGATGACCTCGCCACCCGCCTTCCCGCCCTCGGGGCCCAGATCGATCACGTGGTCGGCCGTTTTCACGACATCCAGGTTGTGCTCGATGACGACGACCGTGTTCCCCGCGTCGACCAGCCGGTGCAGCACCTCAAGGAGGCGTTCGACGTCGGCGAAGTGAAGCCCGGTCGTCGGCTCGTCGAGGATGTAGAGGGTCCGGCCGGTGGCGCGCCGGCTGAGCTCGGTGGCGAGCTTGATGCGCTGAGCCTCACCGCCGGAAAGCGTCGTCGCGGCCTGGCCCAGATGGATGTAGCCGAGACCGACGTCGTTCAGGGTACGCAGCTTCGACTCCGCGATCGGGACGTTCTTGAAGAACTCGAGCGCTTCCTCGACCGTCATCTCGAGGATGTCGGCGATGGACTTGCCCTTGTAATGGATCTCGAGAGCCTCGCGGTTGTACCGCTTCCCGCCGCAGACCTCACACGGGACGTACACGTCGGGTAGGAACTGCATCTCGATCTTGATGATCCCGTCGCCCGCGCAGGCTTCGCAGCGGCCGCCCTTCACGTTGAACGAGAAGCGCCCCGCGGTGTAGCCGCGCAGTCGCGATTCCGGGACAGCGGCGAAGAGCTCGCGGATCGGCGTAAAGAGCCCGGTGTAGGTGGCCGGGTTCGAGCGCGGGGTTCGGCCGATCGGCGACTGGTCGATGTCGATGACCTTGTCGATGTGCTCCACGCCCTCAATGCGATCGTGCGCGCCGGGCCGGTCCTTCGCCCGCGAGATGATCTGCGCGAGACGTCGATAGAGAATCTCGTTCACGAGGGTGCTCTTCCCAGAGCCCGACACGCCGGTGACGGCGATGAACTGTCCGAGCGGGATCCGCACGTCGATGTCCTTGAGGTTGTGCTCGCGCGCGCCGCGGATGACGATCGCCTCGGGTTTGGGCTTCCGCCTCCGCGTCGGCACCGGTATCCGCCGGCGACCGGAGAGATACGCGCCGGTGATTGATCGCGGCTCGTTCAGGATGTCGTCGATCGTCCCCTCGGCCACGACCTCGCCGCCGTGCTCACCCGCGCCGGGACCGATGTCGACGACCCAATCCGCCGTGCGGATGGTCTCCTCGTCGTGCTCGACGACGAGGATCGTGTTGCCGATGTCGCGCATGCCAAGGAGCGTGCGGATGAGACGCGCGTTGTCTCGCTGATGCAGGCCGATCGACGGCTCGTCGAGGATGTAGAGAACGCCCATCAGCCCTGAGCCGATCTGCGTGGCGAGGCGGATGCGCTGCGCCTCCCCACCCGAGAGCGTCGTGGCGGACCGGTCGACGGTGAGGTAATCGAGCCCGACGTCCACGAGGAACCCGAGGCGCGTGCGGATCTCCTTCAAGACCTGCTTGGCGATCTTGCGCTCGCGGACGCCGAGGCCTCCGCGATCCTTCTCCAGCGACGTGGTCCACTCGAAGCACTCGCTGACCGTGAGCGCGGTGACGTCGGCGATGTTGCGCCCTCCGATGGTGACCGCCAGCGCTTCCGGCTTCAGGCGTTTGCCCTTGCAGACCGGGCAGGGCCGCTCGCTCATGTAGCGCTCGATGTCCGCGCGGATGTACTCCGACGTCGTCTCGCGGTACTGGCGGTCGAGCCAAGGCAGCACGCCTTCCCACTCGTATTCGTAGGAGCGGCGCTGGCCGCTGCGATTCTCGTACGTGAGCTTCAGCGGATCCTCGGTGCCGTTCAGGATCGCGTCGATCGCCTTTTTGGACAGAGACTTGATCGGCGTGTCGAGCGAGAACTTGAACTTCTTGGCGAGGCCCTCGAGGATCGCCATCCGGTACTGCGCCGTGCCGCTCGATTTCTGCCACGGCAGCACCCCGCCGTCCTTCAGCGAGATGTCCGGATTGCCGAGAACGAGGTCTGGGTCCGGCTCGAGCTTCGTGCCGAGGCCGGTGCAGGCCGGGCATGCCCCGTGTGGCGAGTTGAAGGAGAAGGTGCGCGGCTCGATCTCGCCGATCGAAAAGTCGCCCTCGGGACACGCCAGACGCTCGGAGAAGAGCCGCTCCGCGCCGCCCTTCCCATCCGCGTCCGCCACCAGCGCGAGCCCCTCGCCGAGCCGCAGCGCGGTCTCCACGGAGTCGGTCAGTCGCGAGCGCTCGGCCTCGGCCTCGGCGCCGCGGCGGACGACGAGACGGTCGACTACCACCTCGACGGAGTGCTTCTTCATCTTGTCGAGAGTGATGTCCTCGGAGAGATCGCGGACGAACCCATCCACGCGAACGCGCGCGAACCCGCCTCGCCGGGCGGTCGCGAAGAGCTGCTGGTGCTCGCCCTTCCGGTCGCGCACCAGCGGACCCAGCACGAGGATCCGCGAGCCCTCGGGCATCGCCATGATCTGGTCGACGATCTCCTGAACGGTCTGCGCCACGATCGGAATGCCGTGATTCGGGCAATGCGGCACCCCGACGCGCGCGAAGAGAAGGCGCAGGTGGTCGTAGATCTCGGTGACGGTGCCGACGGTCGATCGCGGGTTCCGGGTCGATCCCTTCTGATCGATGGACACCGCAGGCGAGAGACCCTCGATGAAATCGACGTCCGGCTTTTCCATCTGACCGAGGAACTGCCGCGCGTAGGCGGAAAGCGACTCGACGTAGCGGCGCTGGCCTTCGGCGTAGATCGTGTCGAACGCGAGAGACGACTTCCCCGATCCGGATAGGCCGGTGATCACGACCATCTTGTCGCGCGGGATGCGGACGTCGATGTTCTTGAGGTTGTGCTCGCGCGCCCCTTTGACGTGGATGTGGTCGAGAGGCATCAGACGACCGTAGGCGATGACGGCGGCGCGGTCCGCAGGGCGCGTTGCACGAGCCACAGATACGCGAGCCACAGCGGAAGCGCGGCGAGGCCGCCGGACAACGACTCACCGGCGCCCGGACGGAACGAGAACTGGTCGAGCGGGACGATCGCGAACGAAAGCGCCTGGTAGATCCCCATCGGCAGCAACGCGATGGTCGCGATGCCGAAGATCGCCGTGCCGAGGATCAGGTAGGCGCGATGGAGGCCGCTCGCACGATCGGCGGCGCCAGCGAGCGCCCGGCGCGCCCACCAATGGGCTGCCCAGAACACGCCCCCGAAGATGACGAACGTGACGCCCCGCACGAGGTCTTCGGTCTGCTGGCGCTGGCGCGGATCGGGGACTTGGATCGGCGCGGGAACGGGCGTGACCCCAAACACCGGTGACGGACATAGCGCGCCGGGGGGACACGATGCGATCGGTACTGCCGGTTGCGCTGGGAACGGTTGGTTGGGCTGTCCGGCGTACACGAGATCGCGCCCGAAGGCCGCGGCGAGCACAAACGAGATGATCCCGGCGAGCCCGATCGCGAACGCGATCACACCGGCGAGCGACGCAAGGTAGAGGTACACGCGCAGCAGGCCGCCGAGCGACAGGTCCATCCCGTCGCGGCCGCGCTGCA
>JALYLL010000413.1 GCA_030774255.1 Chloroflexota bacterium
GGTCAACGTGTCGCTCGACCCAGGGACGCAGACGTACGCGTCGCTGCTCGCGGGTGTCGAGAGCGGACTGCTGCTCGAGGCGCCCGCGTCGTACTCGCTCGACGACAAGCGCCAGAACTTTCACTTCTCGACGCAGGCGGCGCGGGTGATCCGGAACGGGCAGCTCGAGGGCTACGTCCGCGGCGTCGCGTTCCAGTCGCTCACGCCGGCGTTCTGGGGTCGCTGCGACGGCGTGGCCGACGACTGGGAGCTGCATGGCTTCCTCTCGTGCGCCAAGGGCGAACCGCTCCAGCTCATGCGCGTCGGTCACGGCGCCGCCCACGCGCGTTTCCGCGACGTCCCGATCGAGGTCAGCGAGTGACGCCCCTCGGCGCGGACCGGCTCCTCGCGCCCCTCGGCGAAGCGCTCCGCGACGCGCCCGCCGACGAGGCGGATATCCACGTCCATTGCCGCCGCGCGGCGATCACGCGCTATTCACACAGCTCGATCCACCAGAACGCTGTCTCGGACGAGACGCACGCGACCGTGCGCGCGATCGTCGGAAAAGCGGTAGGTATTGCGACGACGAACTCCCTCGTGCCGTCCGACCTGCGCCGCGCGCTCGCCGACGCCGCCTCCCTCGCGCGCGCGAGCCGGCCCGACGACGAGTGGCCCGGCGTTGCCGACCCCGAGCCGATCCCGGCGACGTCGTCGTTCCATGAGGAGACCGCTGCCACGTCGGCGCAGGCGCAGGCGGACTGGATCGGCGCCGTGTGCTCGGCCGTGCCCAAAGGCATGCGCGCCGCCGGCACGTCGCAGATCGAGGTGACCGAGGACGCCGTGGCGAATACGCGCGGCGTCGCGGCCTACGCGCCCGCGACCATGGCCTACCTTCGCGCACTCGTCCTGAGCGACACCTACGTCGGGTCCGGGTACGCCGAGGAGCTCTCGATGCGTTCCGACGCGCTGCACCCGAAGGCGATCGCGGCGCGCGCCGCGGAGAAGTGCGCGCTCGACCGGGATCGCACCCAGCTCCCGCCGGGCGAGTACGAGGCGGTGTTCGAGGAGCTCGCCGTCGCCGAGGTGCTTCGCATCATGTCGCTCACCGGTCTCGGCGGGCAGTCGGTGCGCGAAGGCCGCTCGTTCATGGCGGGGCGCATCGGCGAGCGCGTCACCGGCGAGAACTTCACGCTGCTCGATCACGCGACGGACGCGCGCACCATCGCGGTCCCCTTCGACGTCGAGGGGACGCCGAAACAGAAGGTCACGCTCGTGGAACGGGGCGTCGCCCGCGGCCCGGTCTACGACCGCACCTCGGCAAAGGCGATGGGAACGCGGTCGACTGGCCATGCGGCGGACCCTTCGCGCTACCCGGCGGGCGGGCACGCGGGGCATCTCGCGATGGCGGGCGGTCCCGCGACGCGCGAGCAGCTCATCGCCGCCGTGCGGCGCGGGATCCTCATCACACGATTCCACTACACGAATACGCCCGACCCGCGTGCCGCCACGATGACCGGAACGACGCGCGACGGGACCTTTCTCATCGAGGACGGCAAGATCACGCGCGCGCTCGCGAACGTTCGCTACACGATGAGCGCGCTCGACCTCTTCTCCGGCATCGACCTTCTCGGACCGCAGCGACTCGCGCGCGACTGGTGGAGCTCGAACGGAATGGGCTCGGTCATCTGCCTCGTGCCACCTATCAAGGTGCGCCGCGCGACGATCACGGGGTCGAGCCCGCTCTAGTCCTTCCGCACGGTGACGGTGAAAGGCACTGTGGTCGGGTCGGGCGCGATACCCGGACCGCTCTGCGCCACCACGTTCGCGATGCGCAGCGTGTGCACGGTGCCCGCGGCCAGCGTGCCGGCGGGGAGCGCGATCCCCACGTCGTAGCAATCGCGCGTATGGCAGGCGATCTTCGCTCCCGGCGGGAGCGCCCGTGAGTCGAGCTGGTAGTTCCCGATCATCTCGACGCCGCTGCCTTCGCCGATCTGCAGCATTGGCCGGCTGAAGCTCACCGTAATGCTGTCCGCGGCCGCGACGACCGAGCTCACGCGTGGCGGCCCGCTCGCTGGAGCTGTGGGCGTTGGGGAGACCGCTGGGGCGCTGCACGCGAGAAGCGCGGCCGCCACGAGGACGATCGATCGGGGCACCCCGAGAGGCTAGCCTCCTCGCGCGTGCTTACGGGGAGCAGTTCGGCGTCGGAGGTACATCGACCGAGTGAAGATGAAGACGTAGACGAGCACGCCGAACAGCGCGTAGAGCTCGTCGTTCACGGTGTCGGCGACGCCCCTGACGTTGTGCGTATGCAGAAAGACGTCGCCGTAGTACTCGTGCGTTTCGAGCGCGGTGTGAAGCATCGTCGTGAGGCCCGCGGCCGCGATCGCGCGCATCCCGAACGCGCCCATCATCACCACGGCGAGTGCGCCGGGTCCGTGGAAGTGCGGGACGTGATCCCACCATTCGACGGTGTTGTAGAGATTCAGGCTGTTTCCGGCAATGTCGAGCGCGAAGATCGAGAGATAGAGGTTGTCGAACCACATCGGATAGCGCTTCCACTGCCCGCGCACGGCCTGCAGTAGCGGGAGAGCATCGACAGCCCGAGCAGGGTGCCGACATTTCGCGGTCCGAGCGCCTTGCCCGCGAAGCGATCGTCACCTGCATTGATGAGCGCGTCGACCGTGAACGCGAGGATCAGAAGGCGGAAGAGGACGTTGACCGCGAGGGCGTGCCAGGTGACGCCTTCCCAGACGTGGGCGAATCGTTTGGTGACGCGGGCGAAATCGCCCGCCATGACGGCCACAGGTTGCGCGAAATGCAACCCGCATACCGGTTTTGCTTAGGGGTCTTGTCCCGCGGTGAGTGCCTGCAGGTAGCGAACGATCTCCCAGCGCTCGGTCTCGGTCAGCTTCGGCTTTCCGGTTTCGGGGTCATCGACCCCCCACGCCGGCATCGCGGTGAACGGGATGCCGTTGCTGATCCAGTAAAAGAGCTCGCCCGGCGCGTGCTGCGGAACGTGTACCTGGAGATTGAACGGCTTCGGGTTCAGCGTCTGCGCCGCGGCACCGTCGCCGAGACCTTTCGGCCCGTGGCACACGGCGCAATTCGCTTGATAGAGAGCGCGGCCCGCTGCGACGGTTGCGGGATTATCCGGGGTCGGGTTCTGCGCGAATCGTGCCGTGATCGGCACCGCCGGCGTGGGTATGTTCGGGGCGAACGTATAGGCGATCCCGAGGGAGACGACGATGAGCACGCCGAGTAGCCCAGCGCTCTGAGCGAACCGCTGCCAGTCGCCGCCGCGTCGCCATCGGAAGAGGGCGAATAGGCCGAAGACCGCGGCGCCAACGACGAGGGCAATCGCGATCTGCTCCAGACCTTGCCGCGATATCGGAAACGTCACTTGCGATCGGGGGGCTGTGCCCCCCGGCCCCCGGAGCTAGGGCGTGGGGGATGGGGGGCGGAGCCCCCCAATTTGCTCTTTTGCTTTCGGGTCGACCACCACCAAAGCCCTATGAAGAGGACGAGCGGCACCCCAAGCTCGAGGATCTCGTCGAGCCACGTACCGGTCGCGCCGTGCGCGGATACCGATGCGAAGATCATCGGGATACGATGAGGCTATATGCGCCCGTGCCTTCGTTCCCGACCGCGATCGTCACCTTCCAGGTTCCCGCATCCAATCCGGTGATCGCGAACTTGTAGCGCCCTGGGCCGAAGGTTGCTGGGTCCTCGGTCGCGTCGATCGGCGCCTGCGTGGAAGGGCCGGCGAACGTCGCCGTCACCTTCTTCCCGCTGACCGGGTTGCCATCCGCTCCGATCAACACAGCGAACATCGTGAGCGGCGCGCCGGATTGAACCGTCGCCGGGTCGGTGAACACGATCGCCGTGTACGGTCCGATCGTGAGCGGGGGAGAGGCGGACGAGCCGCCGCCGGTGGGGGCGCCGACCGGAACGGTGAAGACCGTGCTCAGGTCCTCGCGGCCCGCGAGCCGGACGATCGTTTGGATCTTCCAGGTGCCGTACATCGCAGTCGGGCTGCCTTCCGCGACGTATTCGCCCGCGGCGCGCTCGGTCGCGACGAGCTCCTGCTGACCCATATCGTGCTCGACCATCGTGAAGCGGAAGGCGACCTTCTCCGCAAGCGTGATCGGCGCGAGCCCCTGGTGGACACGAAGCACATAGGTATTGCGGCCCGCGCCCGGACTCGCAACGAGCATCTCGAGCCGCAGACCGGAGACATGCTGAGTCTGGTCGTATGCCGCGGCCGACGGTTGCGCCGGTGGCGCGAACGCTGTCAGGAACGAGGCCGCGATGATGATCACGACAAAGATCGCGGTCTCCGCGAG
>JALYLL010000414.1 GCA_030774255.1 Chloroflexota bacterium
GCGTTCCAGCAGGCCCGCGAGGCGCGCCTCTTCATCCTCGAAGCGATGCGCAACGTGATCAGCGAGCCCCGCCCCGACCTTTCGCACTGGGCGCCGCGCATCGAAACGATCAAGATCCAGCCGGATAAGATCCGCGAGGTCATCGGCCCAGGCGGCAAGATGGTCCGCGCGATCCAGTCCGAGACCGGCACGACCATCGAGCTCGAAGATGACGGCACAGTCCGCATCACCGGCGCGAAGGCCGAGGGCCGCGACAGGGCTCGCGCCATGATCGAAGGGCTCACCAAGGAGCCCGAGGTCGGCGAGGTCTACGACGGCAAGGTCACCCGGATCATGAGCATCGGAGCGTTCGTCGAATACCTTCCCGGCAAGGAAGGCCTCGTGCGGATCAGCGAGCTTTCGACCGAGCGGGTCAACACTGTGGAGGACGCCGTCAAAGTTGGCGACAAGGTGAAGGTCAAGGTCGCCGAGGTTGACCGGATGGGCAGGGTGAACCTGTCGATCCGGGCCGTGAACGAAAACGGCAACGACTACGAGGCACGGCAGCGTGCCGAACGCGAGCGGTACCGCGAGCGTGACGAACGTGGGGGCGGTCCGCGACCGGGCGGCGACAGGGGTGGGTTCCGACGCGGCGGTCCGCCGCGCCGATAGAGCATCCTCACCCTCGTATTCGCTCAATCTCGCGGCCCAGCCGCGAGACACGCTCAAGGCTGGTGGATCTCGCCCGTTGCGAGCAGGGGCAGGGGCCCAGGGGGCAGGGGCCCCCGGACGCGGAGCGGAGCGCGTAGCGACGCGCTCCTCGCTTCGTGCTAACCCTCGTTCTACCGGCGTATAACGAGGCGCGTCGCATCGAGGAAAGCCTCGGGCGATGCGCCGAGTTCTTTCGCGACCGCGAGATCGAGGGCGAGATCATCCTCGCGGACGACGGCTCGACCGACGCCACGGCGGACACGTTCCATCGCGCGAAGCTCGCGCACTCGCATCTCGGGCTGAGCTTCAAGGTGTTACGCCTGGCGCATCGCGGCAAAGGTGCGGCCGTGCGCTCGGGAGTCGAGGCCGCCAGCGGCGACCCGATCGTGTTTCTCGACGCCGACCTGACGATCCCGGTCGAGATCATCGACCTGTTCACAGCCGCGCTGGACACGGGCGCCGATATCGCGATCGCATCGCGCTACGTACCCGGATCGGTCGTCGACCGGCCGTGGTGGCGACGAGTGATGGGCGATGTCTTCCGCACGGCCGTGCAGGTTCTCGTCCCGACCGGCATCCGCGATACGCAGTGCGGCGGCAAGATGTACACCGCCGAGGCGGCGAAAGATCTCTTCGGAAGGCAGCGCTTGAACGGATTCGCGTTCGATGCCGAGGTGCTCTTCCTCGCTCGACGCGCCGGCTACACCGTGCGCGAGATCCCCTTCGCCCTTCGGCAGCACGGCGAGACCCGGATCGACTTCCTCGCCGACACGCCGAAGATGCTGCGCGACCTTTTCGTCATCCGATTGAACGCCATGCGCGGCGTGTACGGCAGATGAACCTTGTCGTCACCGCCGACGACCTCGGTCTGTCACCGGGTGTCACGAAGGGGATCCTCGAGTCGCATCGCCGAGGCATCGTTCGCTCGACGTCTCTGATCGTGACCGCCGCTTCTTCCGCCGAGGCGGCCGCGCAGGCGCGCATGGAGCCGGATCTCGAGGTCGGATTGCACATCGATCTCGTGGGCGGATGGCCGGTAAGCGATCCCGCGGCGGTGCGGAGCCTCGTAGACGAGGAGGGCCGGTTCGCTGGGCTCGCCGAGCTCACCAAACGCCTCCTGAGCGGCCGCGTCCGTGCCCGCGAGGTCGCGGCCGAGGTCCGCGCGCAGGCCGCTTTGGCGCGTTCGTGGGGAATCCTGCCGCTCGCGTGGGACTCGCACCGCCACGTGCACCTGCTGCCGCCGGTGGCCCGCGTGGTGGGGCGCGTCGCCCACGACGAGGGGGTCCGGTGGGTGCGGCGCGCTCGATCGCCGCGCGCCTGGGCAGGACCGAAGGAAACGGCGCTCCGCGCGGCAACGTTCGTCTCGGCGCTCGCATTCCGCGGCATCCCAGGGAACCGCTGGTACGTCGACATCACTTCGCAGCGGCCTCGCCTCGATGCGGCGGGCGTCGCGCTCCTCGCGACCTACGGCGGGGTCGGAGAGATCGGCGCACATCCTGGATACGTGGACGATGAGCTACGCGCGGCCGACACCCTCGTCGACGATCGCCCGACAGACCTGGAGATCCTGGTCGATCCACTGCTCCGGAGGGCCTTCGGAAGCGAAGCCGTCCGTTGGCGCGTGCCCTGATGCCGGGCGCGAGGACGAGCGCGGCGCTGAACCGCGCGGTCCATCGCTATCGCGCGGCCCCGTTCGGTGCCCGTCTCTTCGTTCACGGCCGCGCCTTCCTCTCCGATCTCGCGTTCGTCGAGAGGTTCGTTCCGAAGAGGGGATTCATCGTTGATCTGGGGTGCGGCCACGGGCTCTTTCCCTGCCTGCTGCGCGAGGCGTCGGAGCAGCGGCGAGTCCTCGGGATCGACCTCGACGAACGCAAGATCGAGGTCGCGCGCGGCGCCGTGCGCGACACCCAGTGGCTCCGCTTCGAGGTCGGCGACATCATCAAGGACCAGCCGCCACACTGCGACGCCGTCACGATCGTTGACGTGCTCTACCTCCTGCCCTTCGAGGATCAGGAGCGCGTCCTCCGGAACGCCGCGGCGGCGCTTGGCGAAGGTGGGCCGCTGATCGTGAAGGCCCAGGAGCGCCGCACCGATCCGCGCTACGCGATCACCTACGCGCAGGAGCTGGTGACGGTCGGCCTCGGCTTCACCCGCGGCGGCCACGAGCGCTTCTATTTCCCCTCGCGCGATGAGGCGCTCGGGATGTTCGAGCGCACCGGGTTCGTCGTCGAGGTGGAGGAGATGCCGCGCCGGCCGTACACCGATGTGGTCTATCTCGCGCGGAAGGCTCCTCTAAAGCCCTCGTCCGCCGCATAATCACCCCGTTGAACGACGCCTCGACCGATCTTCGGCTCGTAGCCGAGGAGATCCGTGCCTGCACGGCGTGCCCGCTCCATCGGAGCGCGCGACAGGCGGTCCCCGGTGACGGCAGCGCCGACTCAGGGATCCTCTTCCTCGGCGAGGCGCCCGGGTACCACGAGGACCTCCAGGGCAAGCCCTTCGTGGGCGCCGCCGGGCAGTTCCTCGACGAGCTTCTCGCCGGCATCGGGCTCGACCGGCGAACGGTCTTCATCACCAACGTCGTCCGGCACCGGCCGCCGGAGAACCGCGATCCGCTACCGGAAGAGATATCGGCGTGCCACATGTGGCTTCTCCGCCACCTCGAGGTCCTGCAGCCGCGTGTGATCGTCACGCTCGGGCGCCACGCCATGGGGAAGTTCTTCCCTGGCGAGTCCATCTCGCGTATCCACGGCAAGCCGCGCAAGACCGCCGACGGCCTCCTGATCTTCCCCGTGTACCACCCCGCCGCGGCGCTGCACCAGCCGGCCTTGCGGGACGCGCTCCACGCCGACTTCGCCGCGTTGGCGCTCTTCCTCGCGACCACCCCGCCGACAAAACAACCGGAGGAGCAACCGGTGGAGCAGATAACGCTCTTTGGCTAGGTCGAACGCACCGCTGCGGATCATTCCGCTCGGCGGCGTCGGTGAAATCGGCAAGAACATGCTCGCGATCGAAGTCGGCGACGAGATCGTCGTCGTCGATGCCGGCCTCATGTTCCCGGACGAAGGCATGCTCGGCATCGACCTCGTGATCCCGGACATGACCTACCTGCGGCAGCGAAAGAACAAGATCCGCGGCTTCCTCATCACGCACGCGCACGAGGACCACATCGGCGCGCTGCCGTACGCGCTCCGTGACCTGCTCGAGGTCCCGATCTACGGCACGAAGCTCACGATCGGACTGATCCGCACGAAGCTCAAGGAGCACAAGCTCGCAGAGAAGGCGACGTTCCGCGAGATCGCACCCGGGACGCCGTTCACCATCGGGAGTTTCCGCTGCGACTCTTATTACGTCTGCCACAGCATTCCCGATGCGATCGGCGTGACCATCGACACGCCGTATGGCGCCGTCGTGCACTCGGGGGACTGGAAGTTCGACCACACGCCGGTCGACGGGCGCCAGACCGACTTCGCGCGCCTCGCGGCGATCGCCGCGAAGGGCGTGCTCCTCCTTATGTCGGACTCGACCCGCGCGGAGGTACCCGGCTACACGCAGTCCGAGCGCCACGTTGCGGAAATGTTCGACGCGATCATGTCGCGCGCGCCCGGCCGCGTGATCACGACGACCTTCGCCTCGAACATCTCGCGGATCCGGCAGATCGTGGAGATCGCGCACGCGTGGGGCCGGAAGACGGCCATCGTCGGCCGCTCGATGGAGAACTACACCAAGACGGCGCGTGAGCTCGGGTACCTCGAGTATCCGGAGGGCGCGATCGTGGCCCCGCACGAGATCGGCAAGCTTGCCGACCACGAGCTCTGCATCATCACTACGGGGAGCCAGGGCGAGCCGACGAGCGCGCTTTCACGCATGGCCCTCGGCGACCATCGACACGTTGCGGTGAAAGAGGGCGACACCGTCGTCATGTCGGCGACGCCGATCCCCGGAAACGAGGAGCTCGTCTCGCGGACGGTCGACAACCTCTTCAAACTCGGCGCCGAGGTCATCTACGACCCGCAAAGCCGCCCGCACGTGTCGGGTCACGCGAGTCAGGAGGAGCTGAAGCTCCTTCTCAACATCCTCCGACCGAAGCACTTCCTTCCGATCCACGGCGAGTACCGGATGCTCGTCCGCCACGCGCGCCTGGCGATGGATCTTGGCGTCGAGCCGAAGAACGCGTTCGTTCTGACGAACGGCGACGTTCTTGAGATCGATGCGAACGGCGCGAAGGTGGGGGAGAAGGTGCAGTCCGGCGTCGTGTATGTCGACGGCCTTGGCGTGGGCGACGTGAGCCAGTCCGTGATGCGCGACCGCTGGTCGATCGGCAGCGACGGCATCTTCCTCGTGGTCGTGACCATCGAGCAGCGCACCGGCGCGGTCGTCGCCGGACCCGACATCGTGACGAAGGGCTTCGTGCCCGAGCACGACGCCGCCCAGCTCGTGGAAGAGGCCAAGCAGAAGATCCTGGACGGCCTCGCCGAAGCGCAGACCGGCGAGCATCTCGCGGAGCCGTCCGCGCTCAAGGACGCGATCCACAACAGCGTCGTGAACTTCCTGTACGAGCGCACCAAGCGGAGACCGATGGTGCTGCCCGTCATCATGCAGGTCTAGTGGCGCGACGGGCCACAAGCTCTCGGCGGAGAGGTGCGACCCCGACGATGGAGCCGCGCATCCGCGACGAGATCGGCGCGATCGCGGTCGTAGCGTTCGCGCTCCTGTCGACCGTCGCGCTCGCGACGGATCAGGGCGCGGTACTGCAGTGGTGGCGCTCGGCGCTGTTCGCTCTGCTCGGATGGGCGGCGTGGCTCGTGCCGCTCGCGCTCGGGGCGATCGCGCTCGAGCTCTGGTTCGGGTTCATCCGCCGCGAGACGGTGCTGCCGATCCTGGGCGGCCTCGTCATCGTCGTCGCGCTCCTGGGCTTGACGCGCCATTACGTGCACGACGACATTGCGGGCGGGTTCGTGGGCGGCGCGGTCGCGAAGGCCGCGGCGGGCCTCTTCGGGCAGATCGGAGCCCCGATCGCGCTCGGAGCGCTACTGCTGGTCGGCGTCGTCATCGCCGCGAATCGGACCATCGCCGAGCTTTGGAAGCCCGTCTGGAGACAGCGCCCCGACATCGGCGGGCTGAAACCCGGCACGCTCATACCCGGTGGCACCGCCACGCGATTTGAGCGCTTCCTCGACGAGGACGACGAGCTTCCCGCCGAGCCGGTCCGCATACATATTCCTGAAGAGAAGCCAGCGCGGCTGGTTACGGCTCAGGCGCCGAAACCCTCTTTACGCGACGAGGACCCCCCGGCCTCCGGCCGGGCCCCCGTCGCCTCGCTTCGCGCTCAGGGGCCCCTGCCCCTTGGGCCCTCGGCGCCTGAGCCGCCGTCCGACCTCGAGCGGAAGCCCTTCGCCGTGTCTACGGCCGGCTTAGCGTCGGCCGCCGTCGTCGCCGAAGGCGTCTTGCATGCGGATCCTCCTGAGCGTGCCTGGGTTTTGCCCGCGCTCGATTCGCTAGATCAGGGTTCCGCAGCTCGCTCTGGAAAAGATGAGCTCATCCGGAACAAGCGCGTCATCGAGGAGACCCTCTCGCACTTCGGGATCGCGGCGACGATCGTGGACGTGTTCGTCGGGCCGGTCGTCACGCGTTACGAGCTCAAGCCGGCCGCGGGGGTCAAGCTCTCGCGGATCGAGGCGCTGAGCGACGACCTTGCGCTCGCGCTCGCGGCGCGGACGCTCCGGATCGAGGCGCCCATTCCCGGCAAGAGCGTCGTCGGGATCGAGATTCCAAACCTCGCGATCGGCCTTGTCTCGGTGCGCGACGTCGCCGAGAGCGCGGAGTTCAAGGGCTCGCCATCCAAGCTCACCGTGGCCCTCGGCAAGGACGTCGCGGGGGGCGCGATCGTCACGGACCTCGCGAAGCTTCCACACCTTCTCATCGCCGGACAGACCGGCTCCGGGAAGAGCGTGTGCATCGGGGCGATCCTCACGAGCCTGCTCCTTCAGGCGACCCCCGATGAAGTGCGGATCCTGATCGGCGACCTGAAGCGGGTGGACTTTCCTGGATTCAATGGCGTCCCGCATCTCGTCGTCCCGGTGATGCACGACTCGCCTCAGATCCTCAACGCCCTCTACTGGACGACCAGCGAAATGGACCGCCGGTACCGGCTGTTCGCCCGCGCGAACGCCCGGAATATCGCGTCGTACAACGAGAAACACACCGGCCAGGATCGGGTCCCCTATGTCGTCTTCATCATCGACGAGCTGGCGGACCTCATGCTCCAGGCCCCGATCCAGGTCGAGAAGCAGATCACGCGCGTCGCCCAGCTCGCGCGAGCGACCGGGATCCACCTGGTCCTGGGAACACAACGGCCGTCGGTCGACGTCATCACGGGACTCATCAAGGCGAACGTGCCCGCTCGTATCGCGTTTGCTACCGCTTCCGCGGTCGATTCCCGCACGATCATTGACATGACCGGTGCGGAAAAGCTCCTCGGGCGTGGCGACATGCTCTGGCTCGCGCCCGACGCCGCGAAGCCCGTCCGCGCGCAGGGCGCCTTCGTCTCGGACGCCGAGATCGAGCAGGTCATTCGTCACTGGAGGCAGCAGCGCGAGGCGCAATACGACATGTCCATCCTCGAGGACAAGGAGCGGGCACGAGTGCGCGAGGACGGCGGCGACGAGATCGACGACGACCGCTACGAAGAGGCGGTCGAGATCGTCCAGCGCGCGGGACAGGCCTCCGTGTCGATGCTCCAGCGCAAGATGACGATCGGCTTCGCTCGCGCGGGCCGGCTCATCGACATCATGGAACAGAACGGCGTCATCGGACCCTCGCAGGGACCCGGCAAGATGCGGGAGGTCTACGGGATGGCGAAGGACAATGCCTAGCCTCGGCGAGCAGCTGCGCGCGCAGCGCGAGCGCAAGGCGATCACCCTCGAGCAAGCCGCGGCCGATACGCGCATCCGCGAGAAATTCCTGAAGGCGCTCGAGGAGGGCGACTACCCGTCGCTCCCCGGCGCGGTGTACACGCGCGGCTTCCTTCGCAATTACTCCGACTACCTTGACCTCGAGACCGACGAGCTCGTCGTGCTCTTCCAGCAGGAGCGCGGCGGCGCCCCGCCGGAGCCGGCCCCGAAGCGCAGCAACTTCAAGCCGTATCGCCCGGTGGTCCATCAGAGCCTGATCTTCCGACCCGTCATCTTCGTTCCGGTCCTGATCATCGCGTTCGTCGGCTCGTTCCTCGGGTACATGTATTACCAATTCACGACATTCGCGACGCTGCCGAAGCTCGAGATCATCGATCCGGCGAGCGACGGGCTCGCTGCGAGCTCCGAGCTCGTCGTTCACGGCGTCACGGTGCCGGACGGGCGCATCACCGTGAACGTGTTCCCCGGCCCCGACGTCTTCGGCGACATTCAGACGGCGAGCGACGGCAGCTTCACCACGACCGTCTCGCTCAAGCCCGGATCGAACCACGTCGTCGTGGAGGTCCTCGACGCCGCGGGCAAGACGAACCGCGTGAGTCGCACGATCCAGTACCAGGCGCCCGCCGTGGGCGTGAGCGCGCCGCCCGTGCTCGCGGTCGAACAGCCGGCGAACGGCGCGACATTCACCAACACGTACGTTCAAGTGAGCGGCCGGATCGACCGCGGCGTGACCGTGCAGATCAACACCGTGCCGGTGACCGTGAGCTCCGACGGTACGTTCCAAGCGCGCTACTACCTGCCTGCGGGAGCGCAGTCCTTCCGCGTCGTCGCGCGCAACAGCGCCGGCGGCACGGTCGAGGAGACGCGCAACGTCGTGATCGCGTACACCGCCGCCGTCGTCATCGTGCGGGTGACCGGTGGCGACTCCTGGA
>JALYLL010000415.1 GCA_030774255.1 Chloroflexota bacterium
TTCCTGTTCGCCCTCGGAGCCGGCCCTCGCGTCGTCGGCGTGGACGACTTCTCGGACGAGCCCGCCGAAGCCGCGACCCGAGAGCACGTCGGCGGGATCAAGGTCAACTTCGAGAAGGTGGTTGCCCTCAAACCCGACCTGGTCTTCAGCGTGAAGTTCTCCGATGGCACGATCGAGAAGCTGCAGGCTGCTTCGCTCAACGTGCTCGTCGTCGACCCGCAGAGCGTGTCCGACGTCGCGAAGACGGCAACGCTGCTCGGCAAGGCGGTCGGCGCGGACGGCGAGGCACTCGCGCACTCGATCCAGCAGCGGGTCGACGCGGTCAAGACGAAGATCGCGACGACGACCACGCGACCCCGCGTCTATCACGAGATCGACGCGTCCGATCCGGCCAAGATCTTCACCGTCGGCCCTGGCTCGTACATCAACGACCTCATCGACATCGCTGGCGGAGTGAACATCGCGGCACGGGCCGGATCGGCCTATCCCCAGCTTTCGGCCGAGGAGATCCTGCGAAGCGATCCCGAGATCGTCGTCCTCTCGGCGGACGCGTACTCGTCGAAGCCCGCGGACGTCGCCGGCAGGCAGGGCTGGTCGATCGTCGCCGCGGTCAAGAACAACCGCATCTTCACGATCGATCCGAACCTGATAAACCGGCCGGGCCCGCGAGTCGGCGAGGCGGCCGAGGCGTACGCGAAGCTGGTCCACCCGGAGCTCTTCCGGTAGTGCGCACGCTTTCGATCCTCGCGTTCCTCGTGGCCGCGCTCGTCGTGAGCGCGGCCGCGGGGATCCTCGTTGGCGCGGTCGCGATCGGACCCGGTGACGTGCTCGCGGCGCTCTTCGGTTCGAACGACGTGAACGGCACGATCATCCGTGAGCTGCGGCTCCCGCGCGTGCTCGGCGCGGCGCTCGTCGGCGGATCGCTCGCGACCGCAGGCGCGCTGCTGCAGGGTCTTCTTCGGAACCCGCTCGCCGATCCGTTCGTCACCGGCACGTCCGCGGGCGCGACACTCGCCGCGGTGGCCGCGATCGTTCTCGGCCTCGCCGCGCCGCTCGTGCCGCTCGCCGCGTTCGCCGGTGCGCTCGTCACGGTCACGCTCGTGTGGCGGCTCGCACGCCTCGGCGGCGGCACGACCGTCCTCACCGTTCTCCTCGCCGGTGTCGTGCTCACATCCTTCGCCGGAGCGGTGGTCACGTTCCTTCTCGTCTCGAGCGATCGCCTCGCGCTCCAGCTGCGCGCGGTCCTGGGTTGGTTACAGGGTGGCGTTTCGGTGATCAGCTGGCCGGAGCTCGGTGTGGCCGCGGCCATCGTGGCCGTGGGGCTCGCCTTCGCGCTCGTTCTCGCGCATCGCGTCGACGCCTATGCGTTCGGCGAGGAGACCGCGGCGACCCTCGGCGTCGACCCCGATCGCACCACGACCGCGGTCCTTGGCGCGACCGCGCTGCTCTCGGGCGCGGCGGTCGCCCTCGCCGGCCTCGTCGGTTTCGTCGGTCTGGTGATCCCGCATGCTCTGCGATTCGTGATCGGCGCCACCCACCGGCGTCTCGTCCCCGCGAGCTTTCTCGCGGGTGCCGCCGCGCTCGTCCTCGCCGATCTCGGATCACGGACGCTGATCGCACCCGCGGAGCTGCCGGTGGGCGCGATCACCGGCCTGATCGGGGCGCCGTTCTTCCTCGCGCTCCTCGTGCGCTCGCGGCGGATCGTCGTGTGACGAACCTCGCGACGACCGCGGTGACCGCGTCGTACGGGCCACGCGTCGTCCTGCGTGCGTGCACGTTTGCGATCGGCTCGGGTGAGGTCGTCGCCGTCGTCGGTCCGAACGGGGCGGGAAAGTCGACGCTGCTGCGGGTCCTCGCGGGCCTGCTGCGACCCGCCGCCGGAAGCGTCGCGCTCGACGGTCAGGACCTAAGGACGATGTCTCGGTCCGCACTCGCTCGCCGGATCGCGGTGGTCCCGCAGATGTTCGACACGCTCTTTCCGTTCACGGTGCGCGAGGTCGTCTCGCTCGGGCGGACCGCGCGGCTCGGCGCGTTCGGTCGTGCATCACCCGACGATGTCGTGGCGGTCGATCGCGCGATCGGCGACCTCGAGCTCGAGCCGCTCGCGTCGCGGCGGATAGATCGCCTCTCCGGAGGTGAACGGCAGCGTGCGGTTCTCGCGATGGCGCTCGCGCAGGAGACTTCCGCTCTCCTTCTCGATGAACCGACGGTCCATCTGGATCCCGGGCATCAGCTCGCGACGCTCGATCTGCTGCGCGAGCTCGGGACGCGCCGCCAGCTCGCCGTGTGTGCCGTGCTCCACGACCTGAACCTGGCCTCGGCATTCGCCTCGCGGATCGTCGCGATCGCAGATGGCCGGATCGTCCGCGACGGCACGCCGCTCGAGGTCATCCACCCGGACCTCGTCAAAGCAGTATTCGGCGATGGTCTCGAAGTGATCGCGCGGGACGGCCACCCAGCCGTCCTGCCGAGGCTTGCTACTCCGCGCTGACCTCGACCGGTGCGGTCCAGCCCCAGTCCCAGGTCGCGAGCTCGTCGATGAGCTTGTGATTGGTGAGGTCGAGGTAGATCGGGGTCACGCTGATCTTCCCGTCGCGCAGCGCCGCGACGTCGGTGCCGTCGTCCGCCTCTCCCGCGATCGCCGGGCCGCCGATCCAGTAATAGGGCTCGCCATAGGGGTCGAGCCGCTCGACGAGCTGGTCGCGGTAGGTGCGTTTGCCAAGTCGCGTGACCTCGACGCCAGCGATGCGGTCGCGCGGCAGCGCCGGCACGTTCACATTCAAGAGTGCGTCGGAGGAGAACCCTTTCGCGAGGATGTTCTTCGCGAGCAGCGCGGCGAACGAGGCCGACGGGCCGAAGTCGATATTCGCGCCGAACGCGCCGATCGATATCGCGATCGACGGGACACCGGAGAGCAGGCCCTCCATCGCGGCGGCCACGGTCCCCGAGTACGTGATGTCGTCGCCCATGTTCGAACCGCGATTTATCCCCGACACCAGGAGGTCCGGCTTGTGCGGGAGGAAACCGAGCATGGCGAGCCGGACGCAGTCGGTCGGCGATCCGTCGCTCATGAAAGCGCGCTGCCCCGTCCGAAGCTGCGTCGCTCTCACGCGCAAGGGTCGATAGATGGTGATGCTGTGGCTCGCGCCACTCCAGTTGCGCTCCGGAACGATGATGTCGACGTTCCCGATCGCTCCGAGCGCGTCAGCCAGCGGGCCGAGCGCATCCGATTCGATGCCGTCATCGTTGGTGATGAGGATGTGCTTGCGTTCGACGATCACTTGCCTCGCGCGCTGATCCGTGCCTCGCGGGCGAGACGCAGTGCCTCCCTCGCCTCGGCTGAGGCATCGCGCATGTCCGCCGCCGCCGCAGCCGCCGCGGCGTCCGACTCCAGGATGAGCGACGAAGCCTCGGTGCGACCACGCCGTCCCTGTGCGACCTGGAACGCGTAGCGCACGAAGGTGTTGATGATCCCCGCGACCGGCATCGCGAGGAGGACGCCCCAGAACCCGGCGATCCGCGATCCGAGCAGAAGGGCGAGGAACACGAAGATCGGGTGGATGCCGATCGCGCTCGACATGATGCGGGGCCCGATCACATTCAGGACGACCTGCTGCAACGCGATCGTCAGCACGAGGACCCAGATGAACACGTCGGGCGCCCCAAGGAGCGTGACCGCCAGAACGGGGATTTCGGCGATGATCGGACCGAAGAACGGGATGATCATCGTCAGCCCCGAGAGCACCGCGAGCACACCCGCGAATGGCACCCCAAGGGGCACCAGGATCGCGAGGGTCGCGACGCCGTAGATCAGGCCGAGGATGAGCGAGCCGCGGATGAATCCGCCGAAGGATCGGTCCGCACTCTGACGGAGAAGCTCGGCTTCGCTGCGAAGCTCGGGGCTGAGCGCGGCGATGAATCTCTGCCAGAGGTGGTCGCCGTCGATGAGCATGATGAACGCGATGATGAGAACGAGCGTGAAGTTGAAGAGGACACTCGCCGTGGCCGAGACGAACCCGAGCGCGTCGGAGGCGACCGATCCGGCGATCTGCGAGATCTTTGCGGGGACCTGGCCATAGAGGTCCGTCACGTTCACCGGCAGACCCGCACTTTCGAGACGCTGCTGCAGCGCGACCACCTCTCGTGCCGCGCGGTCGCCGTACTCCGGTGCCCGGACGATGAGGTCGTTCAGCTGGCTGACGAGGCCTGGCACCGCGAGCGCAAGGGTGCCGGCGAGCACGAAGGCGATCCCGATGTATACGACGACCACGCTGAGCGCGCGATTCAGGATCGTCCGCTGGTCGATCCGAGTCACCAACGGCGAAAGCAGATACGACAGGGCCCACGCGGCGACGAAGATGATGACCACGTCCGCCACGCGCGAAAGGACCTCCGTCAGATCGGCGAGGATCTGGAAGGTCGCAAGGACGATGAGCAGCACCACGAGCGTCGTGATGAGCTGCCGCTCGCGCGCCGAGAGATTCACAGGCGAATGGTACCGACGGAATACCATGCTTCTCCGTGCCAGACGCGCGTTCCCTTATGGATCGCTACGCGTCGTATCTCCCAATCACCGACCGGACACCCCGGCTAACCCTCGGTGAGGGCGGTACGCCGCTCGTGCGCGCCCGTTCGCTCGAGCGCGAGACGGGCGTTCCCGAGATATGGCTCAAGGTCGAAGGACAGAATCCCACGGGCTCGTTCAAGGATCGCGGCATGGTTGTCGCCGTGGCGAAAGCCCTCGAGGTGGGCGCCCGGATGGTCCTGTGCGCGTCGACCGGCAACACGGCCGCATCGGCGGCGGCATACGCCGCTCGGGCCGGGATGTCGTGCACAGTGATCCTTCCCGCGGGGCAGGTCGCGGCGGGGAAGCTCGCGCAGGCGATCGCACATGGGGCGCGCGTGGTCGCCGTCCGCGGCTCGTTCGATGCCGCCCTCGCGGTCGTCCGGGCGCTCGCCGAGCAGGGCGAGGCCACCCTTGTGAACAGCGTGAACCCGGATCGGCTCGAGGGCCAAAAAACGGCCGCGTTCGAGATCTGCGAAAGCCTCGGCGATGCGCCGGACGCTCTCTTCATCCCCGTCGGGAACGCCGGAAACATCACCGCGTACTGGAAAGGATTCGTCGAGGCCGCGAAGGCAGGCATGGCGCGTCAGCGGCCGCGGATGTACGGCTATCAGGCGGAGGGCGCCGCGCCGCTTGTCAGCGGAAAGCCCGTCGCGGAGCCCGAGACCGTCGCGACCGCGATCCGAGTTGGCAACCCGGCGTCGTGGAAGGGCGCGATCGCAGCACGGGATGAATCGGGCGGCGCCATCGACGCGGTGAGCGACGGCGAGATCCTGGACGCGTACGGCTTCCTCGCACGGTGCGAGGGCGTCTTTGCCGAACCTGCGTCGGCCGCGGCGATCGCCGGGCTGCGCAAGCGCGTGCGTGCGGGTGCGCTCGGCGGCGCGAAGCGGGTCGTCTGCGTCCTCACCGGCAACGGCATGAAAGACCCGGACCGCGCCCGCTCGCTTGCCGGCCCCATCTCCGAGGTCGAGGCCACACCGGACGCCGTTCGCGCGGCGCTCCGCCCCTAGCGGTGGGGGAGCTTCGGGTGCGGGTGCCCGCATCGAGCGCGAATCTCGGTCCCGGCTTCGATTCGTTCGCGATCGCCCTTCCGCTTCTCGCGGAGTTCGAACTCCGTCCGGCGCGTGCGTGGTCGGTGAACATCGACAACGACGGAACCTCTCACGAGAACGGGAACGGCATCCCCACCGGCGACGACAACCTCTTCGTTGTGTCCGCGCGTGCGGCCGCCGAGGCCGCGGCCGAAACGCTGGGCTCGTACCACGTCACGCAGCGCTCGGCGATCCCCGTCGGACGCGGGCTCGGGTCGAGCGCCGCGGCCATCGTCGGTGGCGTGGTGGCGGCGAACGCGCTCATGGGCGAGCCGCTGGATCGGCGGACGCTCCTCCGAGTCGCCAGCGAGGTAGAAGGGCACGCCGATAACGTGGCCGCCGCGCTCTACGGCGCGTTCACGGTCGCGCTTCCGAGCGACGACGGGCCGGTGGCTACACGTATCGCGTTCCCGCGCGCGTGGCGGATCTGTCTCTTTATCCCCCGCGAACCACTCGCGACTGAGACCGCGCGCGCCGTTCTTTCGGATAACGTCTCGCGAGCTGATGCTGTCTTCAACATCGCCCATGCCGCCGCGCTTCTTGCCGCGGTGCTGCGCTCCGACGGCGCCCTTCTGTCCATCGCAATGGCGGACCGCCTGCATCAGTCCGCGCGGGCACATCTCGTGACCGGGCTCGCCGACATCATGGCCGCCGCGCGAGGTGCGGGCGCGTTCGGCGCCGCGCTCTCCGGCGCGGGACCGGCCGTTGTCGCGTTCGCGCCGGCGCGCCTCGCCGCGCGCGTGGTCGCGGCAATGGAGGAGTCCGCGCACGCCGTCGGCACGAGTGGGCGCGGTCGGGTGGTCCGAGTCCGCGCCGCGGGTGCGCAGGTGCGCCGCTCGTGAGCCGTCGAGGGGGCTTTGCCCCCCCGGCCTTCGCGCTCGTTCTCACGTCCGCCCTGCTCGCCGCGGGATGCGTCGACAACCGAATCGTCGTGACCACGCCGACGCCCTCGCCGGTGCGAACCACAGCGACGCCGACGCTGACCGCAAGTGCCAGCCCCACGCCCAGTCCGACGCCGACGCCTACTCCGGTCCCGACCCCGCTCCTTTCCGCCCGCGGCGGCATCCTCGTGAAGGAGCCGCTCGCGAATACGAAGGTCCGGAGCCCCCTCACCATCTCGGGCGAAGCGAGCGTGTTCGAAGCTGCGCTCGTCTGGCGGGTGACCGACACCGCGGGCCGCGTGCTCGCGAGCGGCTTCACCACCGCGACCGTCGGCGCGCCGGCCAAAGGAACGTTCTCCATCACGGCGACGTACCAGGACCCGCCGTCCGACATCATCGGATTCGCGGAGGTCTACACGCGCAGCCCCAAGGACGGCGAGATCGACGAGATCGTCCGCGTCCCTCTCATCCTCCTCGCCGCCCGCTGATGCGCCTCGCGCTCCTGGCCATCCCGGCGGTGCGAAGTGCGCTGTCGCTCGAAATCGGCCGCAAGATCGAATATCACCAAAGACTCGCGAGCACGCAGGACCGTGCGCGAGCCTTGGCCGCCGCCGGATCCGGGCCCTCCGTCGTCGTCGCGGACCAGCAAACCGCGGGACAGGGCACCCGGGGTCGCTCGTGGGAGGCCCCGGCCGGCACGAGCCTGCTCGGGTCGTGGCTTTTCCGCCCGGCTCCGGCCGAGCCTGGCCTCTTCGCGCTCCTTGCGGGCGTCGCGGTCGCGCGCGCCCTCGCCCGCCAGGGGATGAGCGAGGCCTCCCTAAAATGGCCCAACGACGTCGAGGCAGGCCATAAGAAGGTCGCCGGCGCACTGGCCCACGCGACCACGGATGGGGAAGGCGGTTCGCTGGTGCTGGGGATCGGCGTGAACGTCCATCAGAGTCTCGACGACTTTCCAGCGGAGCTGCGCGCGACCGCGACCTCTCTGGCTCTCACCGGCCACGCGATCGACCGCCTGCCGTTGTTCGTCGATCTGACGCGCGAGCTCGAACGCGTCGCCGTGCCCACCGAGCGGCGGGCCGCGCTCGACGACTGGCGCAAGCGCTCCACGTTGCTGGGGCGCGAGGTCGAGGTTACGCGCGAGGGAAGCCCGGTCGTGCGCGGAGTGGCGCGCGACATCGCCGAGGACGGCGCGCTGCTGGTCGGCTCGGAGCGCGTCGTCGTCGGCGACGTGCGGGCGCTCGCATGACCGAGCGGGCCGTCATCGTCATCGACGGCAGCTCCGCGATGTCCGAAGAGGTGCAGCGCGAGTTCCGTTTCCGCCTGCTGCCGATCCACGTGCTCTTCGGCGACGAGGATTTCACCCCCGGCGTCAACATGACGACTGCCGAGTACTACGAGAAGCTCGCTTCGTCGAAGAAGCCGCCCACGACGGCGGCGCCGTCGCTCGGCGAATGCGTGGAGATCTATCGCGCCCTCGTCGCCGAGGGGTTCCGTTCGATCCTCGTCATCACGGTCATCAACGAGGCTTCGGTGACGCATACCGTCGCAAAGACCGCGGCCCAGCAGGTGGACGGGGCGAAGATCGAGGTCGTCGACTCGCGGACCACTGCGGGCGGCATCACCCTCATCGCCACAGCGTGCGCGCGGATCCTCCGCGACGGCGGCAGCTTCGATGAGACGGTCGCGCTGGCGCGCCGCCTCGCAGGGAAGGTGCAGATCCTCGCGCTCATCGACACGCTCGAGTACCTCCGCCGCGGCGGGCGCGTCTCCGGAGCGCAGGCCGCGTTCGGTGCGCTCCTTTCTATAAAGCCGATCGTGGAGGTGAAGGACGGCGACCGCGTCCTCATCGACAAGGTCCGCACCCGCGAACGCGGCGTGGAGCGCCTCAAGCAGCTCATCGAGGAGCGTGTTCCCCCCGGCTCTCGCATCCACGCGTGCGCCATGCACACCAATCACCCGGAGCGCGCCCACGTCCTGGGCGAGTGGGTCCAGGAGCGATTCCACTGCGTGGAGTACTGGACGGCGGAGGCGGGCCCCATCATTGGGACGCACACCGGTCCCGGCGTCGCCGGGCTGTGCTGGTATCGCGAGGAGGATGCTCGAGCGTGAGGCTCCGCAACCCGTTCGGCCGAAAAACAAGAGAATTCCCGTCGCATCTCTGGACGCAGTGCCCGAGCTGCGGCGAGATGCTGTTCAACAAGCAGCTCGACCGGAATCACAACGTCTGCCAGAACTGCGGCCACCACTTCAAGCTCGGGGCCCTCGCGCGGATCGACCTCTTGGCCGATCCGAAGTCGTTCAGCGAGACCGATGCCGACATGGTGTCCTCCGATCCCCTCGGATTCGTCGACAGCAAGCCGTACCCCGAGCGCATCGCGGCCGCGCGGGCCAAGAGCGGTCACAAGGACGCGGTACTGACCGGGGACGCCCAGATCTCGGGCATCCCGGTCGTCCTCGCGGTCATGGACTTCGAATTCATGGGCGGTTCCATGGGAAGCGTCGTCGGCGAGAAGCTCACCCGCGCCGCAGAGCGCGCGTTCTCGGAACGCAAGCCGCTCGTGATCGTGTCGGCGTCGGGCGGCGCGCGCATGCAGGAGGGGACGATCGCGCTCATGCAGCTCGCCAAGACCGTCGCCGCGGTCGCTCGCCTCGACGAGGCGGCCATCCCGTTCATCAGCGTGCTCACCGATCCCACGACCGGCGGGGTCCTCGCATCGTTCGCGTCACTCGGTGACATCGTGCTCGCCGAGCCCGGTGCGCTCATCGGATTTTCCGGCGCTCGCGTGACGAGCGAGACCATCGGCGAGAAGCTGCCGAAGGGCTTCCAGCGCTCGGAGTTCCTGCTCGACCATGGCTTCGTCGATCAGGTCGTGCCGCGGACACAGCTCAAGGAACGCATCGCGTTCTTCCTGAACGCGTTCCGTGTCGCGGGTCAAGACCTGCGCTGGAGCCTTTAGTGGCGCGTCACTAGCGTGTCCATGCTCGATCGCATCGTCGGCTCGCGCCGCGCGACGGAGGGCAACGGCCACCTCGTGGTCGAGGCGGGGCTCGTCACCGACGCGACGCAGCTCGCCTCGGCGCGGCCCACCCCGTGGCAGACCGTCCAGCTCGCAAGGAACATCGCGCGACCGCACGCGCTCGACATCATCAACCGCGTCTTCGAGCGCTTCCAGGAGCTGCACGGCGATCGCTCATTCCGCGACGACCCGGCGATCGTCGGCGGCATCGCCGAGCTCGGCGGCCGGCCGGTCATGGTCGTCGGCCAGCAGAAGGGGTCGTCGACCGAGGAGAACATCCAGCGCAACTTCGGGATGCCGTACCCCGAGGGATACCGCAAGGCCATGCGCCTCTACCGGCTCGCGCAGAAATTCCATCTTCCGCTCGTAACTCTGGTGGATACACCAGGCGCGTATCCCGGTCCCGAGGCCGAGGAGCGAGGGCAGGCCGAGGCGATCGCGTCGAGCATCCAGCTCATGACTCGCCTCGGCGTTCCGGTGGTGGTCGTCGTGCTTGGCGAAGGCGGCTCCGGCGGCGCGCTCGCGCTCGGGGTCGGGGACGTGGTGCTCGCGCTCGAGAACGCGACGTACTCGGTGATCTCGCCCGAGGGCTGCGCCGCGATCCTCTGGCGGAGCGCCAGCGAGGCCGAGCGGGCCGCCGTCGCGATGAAGCTTGCCGGCCCCGACCTGCTCGAAACGGGCGTGGCCGACGCCCTCATCCGCGAGCCCGCGGGCGGCGCCCACACCGATCACGAGGCGACCGCCGCCGCGATCAAGACCGCGCTCATCGCGCAGCTCGACCGGCTGTCGCGGGTGCCGGTGGCCGACCTCCTGTCGCTCCGCTACGAACGGTTCCGCGCGTTCGGCACGTTCGTCGAGCCGAACGGCAGCGTGGCCCTCGCGCCGCCCGCGCCCTGGTGGCGGCGGATCATCCGCAATCCCCTGGAGAAGGGCGGCCTTTGAGCGAC
>JALYLL010000416.1 GCA_030774255.1 Chloroflexota bacterium
AATGGGGCGCCGGTGCTCGCCACCGCGGCGGCGGCGATCGGGGCATCTCTTCTTTCTTTGGCGCAGAGGCGTCTTTCGACACCGGTGCGCCGCATTCGGCGCAAGGCCGAGGAGGTCAGCGGTTCCGTTCGATATCGCGATGGCACCGTCGAGGAGATCGATGCGGCGCGCCTCATCGGCGCCCCTGAGGCGGCGTTGCGCCTGATCTGGCTCGCGATCGCGGCGATAGCGATCGGAACGCTCCTCGCGCGTTGGACCGCGGGGTAAAGTCACGCTGTGATCCCCTTGGAGACGCTGCGCTCCGCGCCAAAGGTCCTGCTGCACGACCATCTCGATGGCGGACTACGGCCCGCGACGGTCGTTGAGCTCGCGCACGACCAGCACTACGCGGGTCTTCCGACGACGGACGCGAATGAGCTCGGCCGATGGTTCCACGCCAGTGCGGCATCGGGCTCGCTCTCCCTCTACCTCCGCGGATTCGCGCACACGATCGCGGTCATGCAGACCGAGGAAGCGCTCGAGCGTGTCGCGTACGAATGTGGCGAGGACCTCGCCCGAGACGGGATCGTCTACGCCGAGGTTCGCTACGCGCCGGCATTCCACACCGAGCGGGGCCTCAACCTCGAGCAGATCGTGCAGAGTGTCGAGCGCGGGTTCGAGCGCGCGGAGCGCGAGCATCGCATCACGCTCCGACAGATCATCTGCGCCATGCGCGATCGCACGGACTCGCTAGAGATGGCCGAGCTCGCTGTGACGAATCGCGAACGAGGTGTGGTCGGCTTCGACATCGCCGGCGAGGAGGCAGGTCACCCGCCGAAGGCCCACCTCGAAGCGTTCCAGCTCTGCCGCCGGGAGAACTTCTCCATCACGATCCACGCGGGCGAAGCGTTCGGGCCGCCGTCGATCTGGCAGGCGCTGCAGTACTGCGGCGCGCACCGGATCGGCCACGGCGTTCGGCTTGTCGAGGATATGGCCATCAGCGACGACAAGGTGGTCAAACTCGGGCTCCTCGCCGCGTATGTCCGCGACAAGCGGATTCCGCTCGAGCTCTGCCCTTCGTCGAACGTGGACACCGGGGCTGTGCCGACGCTCGCGGAGCATCCGATCCGCCACTTCATCGCGCAGCGCTTCCGCGTCACCGTCAATACCGATAACCGCCTCATGTCGAATGTCACGCTGTCCGACGAATTTCAGCGGCTGTCTCGTGTTGCCGGTCTCGCCCTCGCTGACGTGGAACGTCTTTCGATAAATGCGATGAAGAGCGCGTTCGTCGGATACGACGAACGTGTCGCGATCATCTACGCGCGTATCAAGCCTGGCTACGCGCGTCTTCGCGGCGAGCCCGCGCTCGCCGGATATCCACTGCCGCCCAGCGCGTAGCGCGTCGTTTACCAGTCGTTGACGGACCGTCTATTGACGCGTCCTGCGACCGGCACGATACGAATCGTTCGTTCCCTCGACTCATTCTCACGAAGTACTCACTTCGTACTGGGTCACACGACGGACGTAACTGAATTTGGGTGGGGGTGGTCACGTGGGGCGGCTTCATACGTATTTCTTTGCAAGGGTCCTTTTTGCGGTCGCGTTCCTTTTCTCGACGCTCTTCTTGGGTAGTGGTGCGGATGCCGGCGTGCAGTGGTGCGAGTCGGACCCGCTCTTCCTGGTGAATGGGGCGATCGTGGATGTCACGACCGCTTTTCCTACTGACTACACGAGCACGATCAAGGATCCGGTCGCGATCGAGCTGCAGGTTCCGTCGAACGCGATCGCCGTCGTCTTGTCGCTTCCGGCCAATGTCCCGATGACGGCAAAGATCAGCAAGGTCCTGCCGGCGACCGGGCTCCTTTCCCTTGGCGTCCCAGTGGTCGTGAAGGTGACCATCAAGGCCTCAGCTTCGTTCGACACACGGACGAAGGTCGCCGGCACGTATCTCTGGCTGAGCTCAACGGTCTACGGCAAGTCCAACGTCACCACTCAGGTGAAGTACACGCTCATCGGACTCTAGGTCGTGTCGCGACTCCGCTGGCCTCTTCGCGTCTACATCCTCGCGGTCCTCGGAACGGCGCTCGCGGCCCTCCCCGCGAGCGCCGCGTTCCGAGGGGATCTCCGCCCGTTGGACACCGTCCTCTTCGCGGTGCTCATGGCGATGGCGGCGGTCGCGCAGCTCTGGCCGGTCCATCTGTCCGTGAAGATGAAGATCACCGTCGATGACACGGCGACGTTCGCCGCCGCGCTACTGCTCGGTCCGTTCTACTCGATGATCCTCGCGGGCGGAACGACGCTCTTCGCGCTTCACTTCCGAGGGGTCCGCCAGCGCTGGTACAACCGCGGGTTCAACGCGGCGACGTCGGTGCTCTCGACCGGAGCTGCCGCCGCTGTGTTCCTGCTCGTCGCGGGTCCAGGTGCCCAGGTGGTGCGCGAGCCCTGGGCGATCGGCATGGCGGCGATCGCGAAGTACCTGGTGAACAGCACGCTCGTCGACGTCGTCGTCGCCCTCCAGGTCCGGCGCAACCCCCTCGGCGGGTGGTGGAGCCTGCACCGACGCCTCCTGCCATACGAGGCGGCGCTTCTCGTTCTCGGGGCGCTCGCCGCGATCGCCGCGCAGGCGCAGCCGTGGACCCTCGTTCTCTTCGGGGTGCCCATGGCGATCGTCCTGTTCACGGTTCGCGATAGCGCTCGAGTCCGGGAGCAGACGAAGACCGCGATCCTCGAGCTGGCCGATCTCATCGATCTACGCGATCCCTACACACACGGCCACTCCCAGCGGGTAGCCGCGCTCGCAGAACGGCTGGCACGGCGGCTCCGCCTGGAGTACGCGCAGGTCGAGCTCATCCGCGATGCCGCGCGCGTCCACGACATCGGCAAGATCGGTACGAACGATCGCGTCCTGCTGAAGCCGGGTCCGCTCACCGATGAGGAGCAGCGCGAGATGCGGCGGCACGCCGAGATCGGGCACCGTCTCTTGCGCCGGCTCCCCGAATTCTGGGAAGGCGCGGAGCTCGTGCTCTCGCATCACGAGCGCCACGACGGCGCCGGCTACCCGCGTGGACTCAAGGGTGACGAGCTGCCCATCGAGGTGTCCGTGATTTCGGTGGCGGACACGTACGACGCGATGACGACGGACCGGCCGTATCGAAAGGGTCTCGCCTGGGACACGGTCCGCGCCGAGCTCGTTCGTCAGCGTGGAAAGCAGTGGCGTGAGCGCGCCGTGGATTCCTTCATCGAAATGATCGACGAAGAGCGGCGCAACGCACGCGTGGAAAGAACGCAGCCCACGCCGGGACCGGCGCAACCCGCGGCCCGCGCGCTAACTTAAGCGCCCGTGGTGGAGCGCCTGGAGCACACGTTCAACTGGGCACGCGTCGGTGGCGCGGCCTTGATCTTCTTTCTGGGACCGTTCTTCCCGAACATCGGGACCACGTACCTGGTCGCTCTCGGCGTGTTCGTCCTTGGCTACGCCATCGTCGTGTATTGGCTGATGCAGTCGAAGCCCGGGACCTTCGACCGGCTAACCCGTGTGATGTTCGTTCTCGACATCGGCATCGTGTCGTCGGCCATGCTCGTCTTCTCGTCCGATCCGAGCTGGACGACATGGGTCGTTGGCAGTCTCATCATCATCGCCGGCGGCTTCCGTTTCGGGACCGCGGGAGCCTTCACCGCGGCCGGAGCCGTCTCGCTCGCCTACGTGGCGATCGCCGCCTACCGCTCCGAGGCGTTCGGCTTCACGGCGGAGCCCTGGCGTGTCGCGTTCCACGTCAGCGTGTTCATCCTGGCCGCTTACATGATGTCGGGCCTTCTCCGCGAGCTCGAGCACCTGCGGGCACAGCGAGAGAAATTCGTACGACAGGCCGTCGAGGCCGCCGCGCTCAGGCAGGCCGACCGGATCAAGAGCGAGTTTCTCGCCGCGATGTCCCACGACTTCCGCAGCCCGCTCACTGTCGTGCGAGGCGCCGTCGAGCTCCTTCTGGGCGAGCGACCGGGGAGCCTCACCAACGCCCAACGCGAGCTCGCCGAGAGCGCGGAGCGGAACGTTCGCCGCCTCGAAGACTTCACCGCCCAGCTCCTGGAGATGGCGCGCCTCGAAGAAGGACAGATAGCGCTCGACAAGGAGGAGATCGACGCGATCGCGCTGGTCAGGGACGTCGTCGCGGATCATGCGATCCTCGCCAAGCAGAAGCGGCAGTGGATCTCCCTCGACGTCGATCCCGACCCGCCGCATGTCGTCGCGGACCGCAGGAAGATGCATCAGGCGCTCGCCAATCTCATCGTCAATGCGATCCGCTACGCGCCGCAGGGCACCCCGATCCTTGTGGCGGCCCATCGGAGGGGGACGAGCTCCGCATCGAGGTGCGCGATCACGGTCCCGGGATCGCGAAGGAAGACCGCCAGCGCATCTTCGACAAGTTCTTCCGGGGTCACAACGCGGACGGAACGGCGGGCTCGGGCCTGGGGCTTGCGATCGCTCGCTCGCTCGTGACGCTCCACGGCGGGACCCTCGAAGACGAGGAGAATCCGGGCGGAGGGTCCGCGTTTGTGACGGTTCTGCCGCTCGCGTCTTGAAGGTTCTCATCGTCGACGACGAGCCTGATGTCCGCGCGCTCGTGCGAAGCGCGCTCTCATACGCGCGGCAGGATCTGACCGCGGTCGAGGCCG